>JBLRXG010000029.1:0-10385 GCA_047920855.1 Dehalococcoidia bacterium
CTTGAGCCTTCGATCGATGATGCGTAAGAGACGGGGCACATGAGGCAGAACGGCCGCAAGGTCAGGCATCCACCTAAGGGGTGAGCATTGGCGAAAGCGAAGACCAAGGGGAGGGCCAAAGGCAGGCAGGCCAAACCAAAGCAGGCCGAAGGCAGACGTCACTTCTGGCGCCTGCCCCGGTTCGCCTGGCTGCTGATTGCAGTGGCCATCGTCGGGATTGTCGTCCTGATCCGACTCTATCCCCCGGGCCAGCCGCCCTCCGGCAACTCGGGTACGCCGCGGGCAGCGATCGTCGACCAGCTCTCGGTCCTGCAGGAGAACCCGGCTTTCATCGCCGAAGTCACCGGGCAACTCGAGGAGTGCGGGTTCGAGGTCGACCTCTACCAGGGCGATGAGATCACGGTCGCTTTTTACCGCGGACTGTCTGCTCGTGGCTACAAGGTGATCGTCTTCCGCGCTCACTCCGGCATACTGGAAGAAGATGAGACCGTCCATCTGAAGACCACAGTGTTCACCAACGAGCTGTATAGCGCGTTTAGGTATCAGGTCGACCAATGGGAGGACCGGCTGTTCAGGGCCACGATAGGTGAGGAGTACGACTGGGTGTTCAGCATATCGCCGAAGTTCATCCGCGAGAGCATGCCGGGACGCTTCGACGATACCGTCATAATAATGATGGGATGCGCGGGCATATACATCGATGACCTCGCCACGGCATTCATCGACAAGGGGGCCTCGGCCTACCTCGCCTGGGACGCGACAGTGCTACTGAACTACGTGGACTCGGCGACCCTGCACCTGGTCGACCAGCTGTTCTCTGAGAGAAGGACCATCAGAGAAGCCGTCGATAGCACCATGCGCGTCATAGGTCCCGACCCGAGATATGGTGCAGATCTGCAGTACTATCCACCCGGGATCGGCGGCAAGACGCTTGCCGGGCTGACCGGGTAGTGGCAGTTGTGCGGGCTTACAGCTTGATCCTCTGAGGCAGGCGAGTCCCACAGGTCATTTCGAGCGTAGTTCCCCCTCTTAGGTTAAGAGGGGGTTAGGATCCCGACTCCGTCGAGGATGTCCCGACTTGGTCGAGGATGCTCGATATACCGGCACTCGATACATCGGCAGGAGTTACGACTATTCGCCCTCACTCTAACTATCTCCCCCATGGGAGAGATGACCTGGGGGACGAGATCGCCACGTCCCGGTTTTGCCGGGACTCGCGATGACAGGGCGGGGGGCCAGCAAGGAAGACCCGATCCGGGATTCTGGACACAGCGCAGAGCATGCTATAATCCTATCGTCAGGAGGTGCAGGAGAGATGCTGGACATAAAGAAGGAGTACGTCACTACTGACGACAACAGGAGAAGAGCCGTCCTATTAGACATAGAGACATTCCAGAGGATTGAAGAGATTCTGGAGAGCTACGGCCTGGGTAAGTACATGGAGGAGGTTGAAGACGAGGATGCTCTGCCCCTGAGCGCCGCCAGGACCCACTACGCCACCCTGAGAAGACCATAGTGTGATAACCTGCCTCTATAAGAAGACTTTCTTGAGCGACTTAGCGAGACTGCCTAAGCGCTATCGAGCGCGGATTGAAAGGTTGGTCTTCGACGAGATCCCGCAGCTTGACGATCTGTCCCAACTCGACATCAAGAAGATGAAAGGGTATCAGGGCTACTACCGCATAAGGGTCGGTGATTATAGAATAGGGTGCAAGGTAGAACACGGGGATCACGTCGTCTTTTATCGTGTCAAGAGCAGGGCAGACATCTATAAGATCTTCCCTGAATAGAAAGCGCAACAAATGCCCTGTAGCTGTTCGGGTGAAGTCCGTGGGCTATAATGCAGGAGAGTTGCGAGCGGTGAGGGAAGTCGTCGAGCAGAATGGACATCTTCTGATGGAGAAGTGGCATGGATACTTCGGCAGTTAAATCTGTTAATGTCCTCGCTACCGGCATTCGAGTCGATGCGGAGAGTCTACATGTCCAGTTGTCCGACGGACGGGAGATTTCTGCCCCACTGGAATGGTTCCCGTCTCTGCGCAATGCTACAGATGAGCAGAGAAACAACTGGAGGTTTTTCGGCAAGGGCGTAGGAATCCACCGGGAAGATCTTGATGAAGACCTCTCGGTTGAGGGGTTGTTGCGGTAAGCGATCCCCGACGTAGTCGGGAAAGGCAAGGGTTATTCAGGGAGGGGCGGCTAGCGCCGCCCTTCCCCCTTCTTGTACCCCCTCACTCTAACTCTCTCCCCCAGGGGAGAGAGGACTCTCACGCGTCATTGCTTCATCCCGACGTGTCGGGATGAAGCAATCCGGTTGTCCAAAGCACTCCAAGCCAGCGGGAGTTACAAGTGCGGGACTCACAAGGGGTAGATTGGTTGAAAGTTAGTACCATATCTCGTATAATCTCCATGAAATCACAGCGGTATGAGGAGGTTATGCTCAGATGACCACACGCATAGTCACAGTTAGCGAACTCAAGGTCAGACTCGGTGCACTGATGGCCGAACTGGAGGAACGGGGTATCCCCCTGTATGTGACGCAGCACGGCAAGCCGAAGGCCGTACTGGCACGCTACGACGAATATGAAGCCCTGCTCCAGAGGATCGAGGACATGGAAGACATTCTGGCCATGCAGGAGTCCCTGGCAGCACCTGACAGCGAGGCCGTAAGCCTGGAGGACTATGAGCGCGAGAGAGCAGCCCGTCTTCGAGGTTAGGCTCCGCAGCAAGAGGGTGCAGCGCGAACTCGATGCTCTCAAGGGCGTGGACTATGATCGGGTGATAGCCAGGCTCAGATCGCTGGCCAACAACCCCCGACCCCCGGGATGCGAGAAGCTGTACGATGCCGTCTATCGGTTCAGGATCGGGGGCTTCCGCATTATCTACCGGGTTGACCAGGAGAGTAGGCGCATCGACATAGGGGCGGTTCGCCGACGCAGCGAAAGAACGTACACGCGTATCCGGAAGCTGTTCGAGTAATCGGTGATGCTATGTCCCCCTCACTCTAACTCTCTCCCCCAGGGGAGAGAGGACCGCTTTGGTGTCTTTGCGAATCCCGACGTGTCGCGATGAAGCAATCCCGTTGTCTGGGAAGAACGACTCAGTGTGCCCTGAGCCACCGGATCGCCACGCGATGACAGGGTGGCCGGGGCTGGCGAGGAAAGGCGGACCGCCGCCCAGCATTTACCTTTCGGGGCTATCTTCGTTTATAATAGGGGGAATGCTGAACAAGACAAGGATCAGAAGGAGGACCGGATGAGGTTACCGTGGCGACTGGCAATCATCGTCGCCCTCTGCCTGATGGCCGTTCCCTCAGTCGCTTTCCCGGCACTAGCACAGAACCAGGCACTCTCCCTCGGGCTGAGCCCTACGCAGGGCGTCCCCGGAACCGAGATCACCGTGTCATACCTAACCACAGGTAACTTCACGCCCAATACACAGGTGGACATCCTCTTCGCAGGCGTCTGGAAGACGACGGTTACCACCGACAATGATGGTAAATTCACTGCGACGATCCTGGTACCTAACACCTACAGGGGAGGCCACCCCATCCGCGCTGAGGAAAGCACCACCATCTATGCGCAGAGCAACTTCAATGTCGAGAGCGGCCTCACCGTCACTCCCGAAGAGGGTCAGGTCGGCGATACCGTCACCGTGATAGGCCGGGGTTACGGCGAAGATGAGACCGGGATTCAGCTATACTTCGGCGGCCAGCGCGTGTTGGTAGAGGTTGCCATCGAAGCGGATCCGGACGGATTCTGGACCGAAGACTTCACGATTCCCGATTCGGTCAGCGGTACCCACAGGATCGACAGCGTACCCGCCGCGAGGCACGCAACCTTCACGGTAGGCCCGGGCATACGGCTGGGCAGGTCATCGGGCAGCCCGGGCCAGAGCATTGCAGTGACGGGAGGCGGGTTCACGGCCAACGAGCGGAATATCAGCATATTATTCGCCGGGGAAGCAGTGACCGCCGGGATCAGGAGTGACGACAGGGGCTCATGGATTGAACCGTTCGAGGTGCCGGAGATGCCCGCCGGCAAGTATTCAGTCACAGCCGAGGGGGACCGGACGCTCAAGGCAGATGTGGGGACCATCGACTTCGAGGTGAAGCCGGGCATAGTGCTGGAACTTGATGAGGGACACGTGGGCATGAACGTGACCGCAATCGGGCGCGGGTTTGCGGCCAGCAGTAATGTCACAGTCCTTTACGAAGACATCGACGTGACGGAAGACATAGAGGTTGTCACCGACGAGAACGGCACGTTCGAGTTCACCTTTGCCGTTCCCGAAAGCAGGCACGGCGCGCGAGAGGTTACGGGAGAGGACGACGAAGGTAACGAGACCGAACAGCCCGGGATCTTCACCATGGAGGAAGACCCCCCTCCCACACCACAGCCCGTATCTCCCACAGATGGGGACAGGGTGGGATTCGCAGCTAAGGTGAGACCCGGGTTCCGGTGGGAGGAGGTGTTCGATCTCAGCGGAGTCTATTACAGCCTGCAGATATCGACCAGCGCCAACGTCACCGCCCAGGGTTTCGTCGACCCTGTAATGACACTCGAGGGCCTGAGCGGGAACTACACACTCGAGAGGAACGAGGCCCTGCCTCACGGCACGTATTACTGGATCGTGCAGGCGGTGGACGGGGCCGAGAACAAGAGCGGCTGGAGTGAGCCGGAGTCCTTCCGGGCCGGACGCTTGCCACTGTGGGCGTTCATTGTTATCATAGTCTTCATCGTATTGGGCGCCGGCGGTGCCGGCTACTACTACGCCGTAAGAAGACGAATGTATGACTAGGGTGAGGGGTAGGAAGAGGCGACAGGCAGCCGACGAACGATAAGGAGGAGCATAATGAAGCTGACAGTTATCGGACTGGGACAATGCGGGAGCCGGATCGCCGACCATTTCGCCAGGCTGAATATGAAGGCGCGGACCCAGCGCAAGGCGACCATCGCACCGACCGTCATCGCCGTCAACACCGACCAGGCTGACCTGACGGGGCTTAGGTACATCAAGAACGACTTCTCTCACCGCGTGCTCCTGGGCCTGCGTCAGACCCTCGGCCACGGGGTAGGCAAGATCAACGAACTGGGGGCCCAACTGGCCAGGGAGGACGGCGACAAGGTGATGGACGCCGTGAAGACCAGTCCCAAGTTCTACGAGACACATGCCTTCCTCATCATCGCCGGCGCTGCCGGAGGCACAGGCTCGGGGGCCCTGCCCGTCATATGTAAGGCGGTCAAGGAGAGGTACATCAGTAAGCCGGTCTATGCCCTGGCGGTTCTGCCCTTCGAACATGAGCAGACCACCGAGTCACGCAGCGTATACAATACCGCGACCTGCCTGAAATCCACCTACGATACCGTGGACGCCGTATTCCTGGCCGATAACCAGAGATACGTGAGGAAGGACGCCAGCCTGATAAGTAACGTCGACAGCATTAACAGGATGATCGTCGAGCCTTTCTACGACCTGATGTGCGCCGGCGAGGTTACCAAGGCGAAGCATGTCGGTGCCCGGACGATAGACGCGGGAGATATCATAGCCAGCCTCGAGGGATGGACGACCATCGGACTGGGCAGGCACGACCTCCCCTCATTCCGCTTCCCGTGGGAGGTAAAGAAGAAAACCTTCCGGGAGAAGGCCCTGGAGAGCTTCCGCGGTACACAGGCCCTCGACGCCACTATAACCGACCTGTCTCTTACCTGTAGTCCCAAGGACGCCGGCAAGGCCATCTACATCATATCCGGACCCGAGAAAGAGCTTAACATGGACATGGTCAAGAGCGTGGCAGACTACGTGAAGGAGCTGGCGCCGAACTCGCTGATCAGGGGCGGCGACTTCCCGGGTGAGAAGCACTTCGTAGACGTTACCCTGATTCTGTCGCAGCTGGCATTCGTACCCCGGATCAAGGACTTCTACGAGCAGGCTACGCAGTACGCCCAGGAGCACCAGGGGCAGATAGAGGAGACCAGGAAGAGGATCGACTCGCTCGCTGAGATAGGCAAGGACCTGCCCTCGCTGGGATAGGGTCTCCCCCTACCCCTCCCTGAGCCGACCCCTCGCCTCCCTGGGACCAGCCCCTTTCGCCGCCTGAACCACCAGGGCAAGGCTGACCAGGAAATCGTCGTGTCCCTCATTAGGATCCACGTAGAAGTTCATCGTCTGGTTGGGACGGTACAGCACCCGGGCCCTCTCAAGCTCGACCAATGTCTCCCGGTACTCGTCCGACCCGTCCTGCCTGTACAGCCTGAGCCTGCCGGAGTTGATGAAGGACAGTAGCTCGAAGCCCGTGTCCGACTTGCTCTTCGAAGTAATGACGAAGGGCACGACCCTGCTCCCCAGTTCCTTCCTGAGAAAGCTGGCGACAGGCTGGCCTATGCCTGTGGCGTCCACCACTATCCTGCGGCAGTTCCAGACATCACGGAGGATCGAGACCATCTCGCCGTAGAGCCGGCTGTGGGGAGTTCCCGTCCAGCGGTATTGCTCCACCACTTCGAGGGCCGGCTGCGACGCACTGCCTCCGACCCCGGCGATCGTAATCACCGTTGAATCCTGCCCCTTCCCCCGCCGACTAAAGGCTCCATCCTCAAGGGCCTCCTTACCGTCATGCTCGCCGGCAAGGTCTACGCCGGCGACATAGGGTATCCTGCGTTGAGAACCCTGCGCAGGATGCGACTGCCTTTCGTGTTCTCCCAGCATCAGGGCTATCTGGGCACGTGACAGGAACCCGCCGCCGCATGTGACGGGCAGCAGGGCATACTGCGTCCTGAACAGGGGATGCCCTTCGCCCAGTCTCTGCCGCTCGGCCTCGACGAACCTGAGGTAGTCGGGGTTATGACGTCCTACCTCCTGCCAGTCATACCTGAAGTGACGCCTGACGCCGTCCTGACTCTCCAGTTCCAGATTGGACTGCTTCACCTCCTCGAGCAGCGTGTTATTATCCCAGGTCGTGCCGTAGAGAACCGTGGTTGCGTTGCTGGCGGAAGCCATGGGACGGAATTCTTTGGCGTACTTCTCTTTGCCGACGTCCTGCGCCTCGTCGATCTCGAGCAGCAGGTCGGCGGTATGGCCCACCACCGAGGAGGAGCCCTCAGCAGAGAGGAAGACGGCCCTGGCGCTGCCGAGTTGAAGGATGTAGCCCCTGTGGAGGCGGTATATGCCGTTGAAGCCGAAGTCGTCCAATCTCTCCCTCAGCCTCTCTACGGATATGAGCGTCTGCGGGCGAAAGGTGGGAGAGCACTTCACGAGGCTGCCTCCCTCAGCCATATGCAGCGTGAGCAGCAGTACCTCCAGATGGGCGGACAGCTCGTTCTTGCCGCCCTGGCGGGCGATCTCCACGGACAGGGTCGACCCCATCCGCTTCCGGATGGAGTGCACGACGGCACGTGCCACATCGAGCTGGTAGGGTCGTAGTTCCATAGGACAGTCGCACGGCGGGCCAGGGTGGCCTATCTGCCGACCAGCTTGATGCCCACGCCGACGCCCACGGGCAGGGCAAGCTCGGTGAGGACCTTCTGAACGGCTCCCTTGACGGATTTCCTCTCTTCCCTGGTGATCTGGTATCTCGTCTTTACAAGGCGGGCTATGATGTTGGCTGCCTCGAAGTGCAGGTCGGTCCGCTCCGGCTGCGCCTCCAGGACGGTCCTCAGCCTGACCCTGAGAAGAGCGATCTCGTCGTCAAGGCCTTCTACGTCGAAGGCCTCCTCCAGCCCGACCCGTTCCGCCTCATTCAGAGCGCAGTTGTAGAATCCACGCGGACTACTCTTCGGTGCGTCTTTCTTGTCTGCTGCCATGACAGTTTCCGGCTTCCCGTGACCCCCCGGTGCCTGCGCGGTGTGATCTCCGCTCTGGAGCGAGCTTCGCCCGCTTTACGCCACCCGACTTGCCGGGCAACCGCGAAGCACCCGGATTTCTGCCATGCTCGTCTTCCGGGTATCGCAGCCGGGCCTTGACCAGACCGTAGACCAGGACATAGGCCGCCAGTTCGTAGTTCCGCCTCTGGAGAGCCACCGACAACAGGTTCACCGGCACATGATAGCACAAATGTTCTATCTGTGCAAGGGATTTCTGTCCGTCAGGAGGCGATCTGAATGAGAGATGCTACGGCCCAGCCCAGGAACCCGCATACCGGGAAGGTTAGTACCCAGGCCCAAACGATGTGCCTGGTTATCCCCCACCGCACTGCCGAGAGGCGCCTGGTCGCGCCCACCCCCATCACCGCCGCGGTAGCGCAATGGGTGCTGCTCACCGGGATGCCCATTCGAGAGGCGAACTCTATCACGGTGGCGGCCGAGAAGTCGGTGGCAAAACCGTGGATGGGCTGAAGAGCGGTGATCCTGAATCCCACCGTCCTGATAACCCTCCACCCACCGACGGCCGTGCCCAGGCTGATGGACAGCGATGAGATGACTATGACCCACCACAGGCCACGACCGATGACGATCTGGTCCCACACGCCTGCCGCCTGCTCGAGTTCGCCTATCCTGGTGTAGTGGATGACCAGCGCCATGGCCATGATACCGATGGGCATCTGGCCGTTGTTTTTGCCCAGGCTGTAGGCCAGGAAAGCAGTGGTCAGCCACTGCAGGCGGCTGAAAACCACCCTGATCTTTGCGGGAACGCTGCGCCGGAACATCCATAACAGGGCTACTGTCAGCGCAAAGCCGCCGATGAAACCGAGGACGGGAGCCGTCATCACCGATGCCAGAACGGGGCGCATTACATGCCACTGCACCGCGCCCGTGCCCGCCACGGCCATACCCGCTCCGGCAAGCCCGGCAACCAGGCTGTGAGTGGAACTGACGGGAAGGCCCTGGCGAGTGGCGACGCTGCCCCAGATGATCACCGCGGCCAGGCCGGCGAACAACGTATGGTAGGCGACCGCCTCGGGCACCAGTATTCCCTTGCCGATGGTCCTGGCTACCTCGAGACCGGTGGCGGCACCGGCGAACGTGAAGAAGGCAGCCAGCACTATGGCCCTTGCCGGCGACAGAGCACGGGAGCCTATGGAAGCTGCGACACTATTGGCAGCGTCGTTGAAACCGTTAACAACTCCAAAGCCTAAGGCTGCCGCGATTACCAGAACCAGCAGAGCAAGTTCAGGCATGCTTCAACACTATGCCCTCGAGCACGTTGGCTACGTCCTCGGCACGGTCTGTGGCGTTCTCCAGGTGCTCATATACTTCCCGCCACTTGATTACGTCGCAGGTGTTCAGGTCGCAGGCGTCGAACAGCTCGGCCAGTCCGGCGTTCTTCACATCGTCGGCCTGGTTCTCCAGGCTGTTGATCTGAACACATTGCTTGAGGATCCAGAGATACTGGTCGCCACGGCGGAGACGGGGCATTACCTCGTGCAGCTTGTAGACTATCTTGGCCACAATGCGGGCCAGCTCGCGGGCACGTTCCGTCGGCTGGTCGATCCTGTAGAGATAGGCGGTCCTGCCCGCCGCTTCGATGAAGTCCATTACATCGTCAATGCTGTGGGCGAGGAGTGTGATATCCTCCCTGTCGATGGGCGTGACAAAGGTGCGATGAACCCTCTGTATTATCTCGTGGGTTATGACATCGCCCTGATGCTCGAGATCCTTGAGATCCTTTGCCTTCGTCTCGACGTCTTCGTAGTTCTCGAAAAGATCAAGCAGCTTCTCCGCAGCAACAACCAGGTTGCTCGTGTCCTGCTCGAAGAGGTCGTAAAACCCCACGTCCTTGGGGATCAGACCGAACCTAGCCAACGTGCTCCTCCATCAGCGCACTCGTCAAGCCTCCCGATACTCCTCCGCTACCGCGCGCATTATAACACACCACCATCAAACACAGCCCCATACTCAGCTTTGCCTGCTAAACCCGCTGCGCCGGCCTTGCGCTAAATTGCTAACCTTTCTCCCCCTTCCACCATTTCTTGAGTCTGTCCGCAATCTGCCGTTCATAGCCCTGGTCGCCGGGACGGTAGTAGCGTTTACCCTTGAGCGAAGGAGGAAGGTTCTCCTGCCTTATGAAGTGGCCGGGATGGTCATGCGCATACTGGTAGCCCTCCCCGTATCCCTCCCGGCGCATCAGGTCGGTAACAGGATTGCGCAGGTGCAGCGGAACGGGATCGTTGCGAGTCTGCTCTATGTCCCGCTTCACACTCGAATACGCCCGGTACAGCGAGTTGCTCTTGGGAGCGGTGGACAGGTAGACCACGGCCTGGGCCAGCGCCAGGTTGCCTTCGGGTAGTCCAACAAAATGCACCGCTTGCTGGGCGGCCACCGCTATCACCAGCGCCTGGGGATCGGCCACGCCGACATCCTCAGAGGCGAAGCGCACCAGGCGGCGGGCGATGTAGAGAGGGTCTTCACCGGCCTCAATCATCCGCCCCAGCCAGTACAGGGAGGCATCGG
>JBLRXG010000030.1:0-9975 GCA_047920855.1 Dehalococcoidia bacterium
GGCATGTTGCACACAGCAGCGACGCCCCATCATGCCTTTTCAGGTGGGTTCCCTCTCCGGCAAACACATCGTCCAGCACAGACACGGTTTCGGCCAGCTTATCTGCCTGATAGCGGGAATTCCTTAGCTGGTCATGCAGCGCTTTCACGCTTCCCATGCCTCCAGTTCGCTGATCATCCTCTCGGCAGCGAACGACAGCGAACTGAACTGAAGGGAGTAGCTGCCATGGTGCTTCAACCAGTTGTAGAGAGCTCGCACTACCGACAGGACGATAATCCTGACCCTCGCGCCTTCAATACCTTCTTCTCCTAGCACCAGGGCATGGAGTTCGTTCAACCATTCACTGACCTGTAGGATCCCCTGGCATCGACCTACCTCTAGACCAACCTCCACGGCGTCGTCTCTGAGCCGGCGCATCTGCGCCAGGGCTTCCTCATTGCCAAGGCGTAGATCCTGTCCTAACTTGTCGATCGTCCCCTGGGCCAGAGGAATGAGACTGGCAATCTCCCGACTCACCTTCTCCCTCGTCTGCTTGATGTCGGCCTGAAGCTTCATCCTCTCCTGTCTGAGGCTGTCCACAACCGCCTTGCTGGACTCTATCTCGCCTTGAGTCGCAGCAAGAGCCTTATCTGTCTCGACCAATTCCTGCTCCCTGCTCTGGAGTATTGCTTCCAGTGACAGTCCTTTGTCGAGAGTCCCAAGCTCATCCAGCAACCGGGTACTCAGTTCACCGGTGTTAATGGCATGGTGTTCAGAGATGACCCGCAGTCTCTTGCCGAACTCAGCTAGGTTCTCGATGGAGAACCCCATATCTTCAAGCCGCCGGGTCTCTCCCTGCAGGGCCGAGAGGGTTGCCTCTGCCTTGTGTACCTTCGGCTCGATGTCTGCAATCCGCCGCGACAGAGTGCGTTCCCGTCCCTCAAGATCTTTGACTTGGGGCGCGAGGAGCTTGCGCTTCTGCTCCAGCATGGCGACCGAGTTGGCGAGCTTCTCTTTCTGACGAGATAGCTCGGTGAGTTGCCTCTGGCAGGCCTGCACCTTGTCCGACATAGGCCCGAGGTCGGCGGCCTTCTTCTCCAGTTCACGAACCTTGCTCTCTAGGGCATCGAGGCTGAGGCCGGTCCTCTGCAGGATCTGCTGAATGCTGTACACGACCTGTACAAACTCGTTGGCATCCTCCTGGCTAGGCACCGACTTGAGGATCATCGGCCATCGGTCAATGTGGGCCGGGTCGAGCCCGCACTCACTGATCCGGTTGAGAAGGATGAGTCCCACAGCGCACTGCCCGGGACTCAGATTCACACGTTTCAGGTCTAGCGAAAGGTCACGAAGCAGATCAACCTGTTCACCGATGTCGCCCGCCTCAGGGAAGGCCCCAGCCTTGATCTCGGCCACCACATTGGCCACGGTCCCTTTGCTGACACTCGTCTTGGAGGCGATCTCATCATAGGACAGCCCTGACAGATAGAACCTGACAATGCTGAGTCTTTTTCTTGCTGTTAGCTTCTCCATATACGTACTCCTTCTGCAGATGAATCCTGCACCCGGAAACCCGGTCTATTTGAACGATATGTGAACTACCAGACCCTCATCTGAACAGAGCCCTGAACACCACTTGAACACGACTTGACCAAGAGGGCTCTCTTCTCGTCTTCCTTGTTATCCATTTCCTGTGGACTGCTTCTGGCTAGCCGTCCGATGAATCGGACTCTAGCCGTATAGAGCACGATGGGGATTCCGCCAGGCGGCGTCGCCCGCCGCTCTGCCCGCCTCCGTCAGACGGAAGTAGCGGCGCGGCGGACCGGGAGCATGGTGGTGCTGAAAGGCTGAGGGTTCCTCGTGGCCGGTAGGCTGGATCCAGCCTAATCGTTGGATCGTTGAGACGTAGACGACGAATGAGTGGAACCTGGCGCCGCGGGTTCTGTAGGGCATTCGCTCCAAGATCTGCTGGGTTAGCCTCTCGATGTTGTCGGGGTCTATGGAACGCTTCTCTAGCCTAGCCTGTCTCTCCTCTGCCCTCGTTGCCTGGTCGAGGGCAGTAGCCCTCATCAGTGCCAGCTTGTAGCTGCGGAATATGAGGCTCTGGGGAGCTCCGACGTTCGGGTCTATCGTGGGCGAGCCGAGGGGGCCATCGCCCAACAAGAAGGCCTTTACGAACTGCCCACAGCCGATGACCCGCAGGAATCCACCCCGACTGGGTTTCAGCGCCTCAACCACCCTGCTTCACCTCGGAGATGTGGGATGTGCTGATTGGCATCGCTCGCTGTGCGGCTTTTGATGCGGGTGGACCCAGACCATGACGACTAGACAGGTGACTGAAGCGAAAGCCACATAGGGCCTTCTTGTTGGTGCGAGGAAGAATGGAGTCTGAGATCCCAGAACAAGTGGATCCGTCGAACCCAGCTTCAGAACACAGGGTCGGTGAGTACCGGAAGGATGTGGTTGCTTTGTGATAGAGGGTCTGTGCCATAGCTCACCTCCTGCCCTCGGGAGCGTGGGTTATGGCAAACTCGAAGAAGGTCTCGACCTTGGGGTGCGGGAAAGTTACGATTGGTGGAGCTGATGGGATTCGAACCCACCACCTTCTGACTGCCAGTCAGACGCTCTCCCAACTGAGCTACAGCCCCACGCCTGCCAGCAGAATATAGCAGAACGGCATACCGAACTCAAGTCAGACGTTCACGCCAAGCCACTGCAGGATGGACCGCAGACCGAAGTATCCTAAATAGGCGAGTATCATGTTCTTCACCGTCCTCCCCGCCCATGTCACCAGGAAGAACTTCAGCCAGCCATATCGCAACATGCCCATGAACACGGCAAAAGGGTAGTAGATGGGGGTAACCAGTGCCGCCAACAGGAAGATAGCCTTCGAGCCATAGCGTTCGACTATGCTACTGAGGCGAAGGTATAGCCTTCCATCGCGGTTGCCGAATATGCCGCCTCCGCCGTATCCCGTGAAGTAAGCACCCGTAGCGCCTACAGCTTCGCCGATCCCTGCCACGGCACCGACTATGGCGGGGTTCAGCACCCCGCCGAGGGTGAACGTGAACACTATGCCGAATCCGGGCAAGACGAAGGTGCCCGAGGTAATGACGTTGATGACGAAGCAGCCGACATAGCCCCACCGTGATATCTGCATGACATACTCACGGTGCAGGATGATGAGGACGCACAGGACTACAGTGATAGCTACGGATGTTCCGCTTACTAAGGCTTCCCGCTTAGTGGGTCTCCTCATCGGTGCCCATTATACAACAGGACACAGCATGTGAGCGGAGCGTAGGTGATAATCACACGAGGCCTCTCAGTTCCATTCGAGTCCGGCCCTCCAACCTCAGACGATGACTGAGATCACCTCAGCATAGCCACATAGCTGTTGAGAGGAACACCGATGGACTGCGACACACGCAAGCACTTGGCTTTGAGGCAGTGGAAGAACCTCCCTTCCGCCGGAAGCTCTGACAGGGCCTCATAGTGTCCCATGCCCTTGGCGAATATGAGGTCCGCCGACTCGAACTTCCTTCGAAACTCGATAGAGGCCTGTGAGAAGATCACCCCGGGTGAAGCTATTCCTGTGCTCATCACCCTGCCGAACTCGCCCTCCAGGCCTGTATCCTTGACGTCTTCCAGCGTCAGATCGTTCTGACACGGTTCGGGCTTCACCACATAGACAACCTCGGCAGACTGCTTCAGCCTCTTCACCACAAGCAAGTCGAAGTAGATCTCTCCGGCATTGTCGGCGAGGTAGAGTATCGTCTTCGCCTCACCCAGTATTCCCGAGAGGCACTCCAGGTCGTCTACGGCAAACTCAACGGGCCTCCTCAGATCACCTCTGACGGCATCGAAGTCCCTGAAGTAATCGATGGCATTCGCAGCAGCAGCCATCTGGATATGGACCCGCAGATCATGGAACCGGCCATCCCCCTGCCTACCTCCCGGAGCCTCTATCCTGAGCCCCTGTGACAGCTCAGGATAGAGGTCTCTTGCCAGCCTCATCTCCCCTTCCTTCATCGGTCTATACGGGTCATGGTTCCCCGTCATCCCTCTGATCATGCTGTGAATCCTGGAGGCAACGATTATGCACAAGCTCGTGTAGGAGAACTCCTCCTCCAGTATCCTGTTTGCCTCCCTTATGACCTGATGCCTGCGCGAGGCATCGCCGGTAGCCAGATCGACAGCCTGGGAGATCATCCTCTGCAGGCACTCATAGCACTCGGGCGCGGGTTTCATACTCGTTCACAAGCAGGCACAATCCGACCCGATCGTCAGCCCCCGCACATCAAAGCAACGAGTCTGCATTCCCGAGGGATTCGGACACCAGTCCCGAGAGCCCTCGCCCCGGCTCTGTCGGGGCGAAGCGCGACAACCGTCATGCAGATTTGAGCAACCTGTGACGCTGTATTATAATGAATTCACCATGTTTGAGAAACTGGAACTCATTGAGAAGCGTTATGACGAGCTGGGCGAACTCCTGGCACTTGAGGAGAACGCTACGGACTACAGGCGGCTACAGGAACTGAGCAAGGAGAGGGCCGACCTGGAGGACGTCGTCGTCACCTACCGTGAGTACAAGAGCAGAGTAACCGAGTTGGCTGAACTGGAAGGTATGCTCGACTCCCGATCAGATGCCGACATGACGTCACTGGTCAAGGACGAGATGGGCAGACTCAAGCAGGAGCGGGATACTCTGCTCGAAGGCCTCAAGCTTGCACTGACGCCCAGAGACCCCAACGACGAGAAGGACGTAATCGTCGAGATACGTGCGGGGGCCGGGGGAGGCGAGGCCGGGCTCTTCGCGGCCGACCTCTTCCGTATGTATAGCAGGTACGCCCAGGCCAAGGGCTGGCAGGTAGAGATAATCGATAGGAGCGAGAGCGAAATCGGAGGCTTCAGAGAGTTGATATTCGAGGTAAGCGGCAGGGGAGCATTCAGCCGCTTCAAGCACGAGCGCGGCGTCCACCGCGTACAGAGGGTTCCGACCACCGAGGCTTCGGGCCGCATCCACACTTCGACTGCCACCGTGGCGGTCCTGCCCGAGGCCGATGAGATCGAGCTTAACATCAACCCCGACGACCTCAAGATGGAGTTCTTCCACAGCAGCGGGGCCGGAGGCCAGAACGTCAACAAGCTCACCACGGCAGTCCGCATCACGCACCTCCCGACGGGCATAACGGCTTCCTGCCAGGACGACCGGTCTCAGATAAGAAACAAGACGAAGGCCATGGCCGTCCTCCGGGCCAGGCTACTCGACCTTGAGCAACGGAAGCAGTCCGAGAGCATCGGCAAGGAGCGCCGCATGCAGGTGGGCAGCGGCCAGCGGGCGGAGAAGATCCGCACCTACAACTTCCCTCAGAACAGGGTCACCGATCACCGCATAGGCTCGAGCTTCCACAACCTTCAGCAGATCCTGGAGGGCCAACTGGACGAGGTCATCGAAGCGGTGTCCAGCAGGGAACAGGTCGAGCAACTTGAAGCAACTTACGCATGACGTCGCGCGAAGCCCTGCAGTCAGTCACTCAGGCACTGCTCGACGCGGCAATCGAGGATGCCCGTGCGGAGGCGGAACTCCTCGTGGGCCACGTCCTGAGCATGTCGAGAACTCAGCTTTACACAACGCCGGAAAGGGAGCTCATGCCGGCAGAAACAGAGCGCCTGGCGACCCTTGTCCGGCGCCGACTCGAACGCGAGCCCGCAGCCTACATCCTGGGACATTGCCGGTTTTACGACATCGACTTCCAGGTTGATCGGCGTACCCTCATTCCCCGGCCGGAAACCGAACTCCTGGTGGAAAAGGCCCTGGAGATTGCCCATCGACTTCACGAACCGAATAAGCATATCTTGATTGCCGACATCGGCACCGGCTGCGGAGCCATCGCCGTCAGCCTTGCCCTGGCTTTGCCGGAGGCCACGATCTACGCTACCGATGTCTCACCTTCTGCCTTGCAGGTAGCGGAGAAGAATTGCCGTCGCCACGCGGTTGACCACCGGGTCCGTCTCCTCGCCGGGAATCTGCTCGAACCTCTGCCTCACACTGTCGACATGGTAGTGGCCAATCTGCCCTATGTCAGAAGTGACGATCTCGCAGCCCTGAGCCCGGAGATCAGGGGCTTCGAGCCCCTGATTGCGCTGGCCGGCGGCGAAGACGGCCTGGACAAGATACGGGAGACGCTGGAACAATCACCGTCAAAGCTCACTGACCGGGGCTGTCTTGTACTCGAGATAGGCCAGGGACAGGCCGGCGCGGTGACCTCGCTGGTCGAGCGACACTTCCCTCAGGCCGATGTCGAGTTGGTCCCCGACCTCGCCGGTATCCCCAGGGTGATAACGGTCGTGCCCCGGAATTCACTCTCCAGCCGGGGAGGACCGGAGAACGGAAAGGAGTAGGATGACAGACCAGACGGAACGCCTGGCCCGGATCATCGTGCAGTCGAAAAGGATAATCGTGTTCACCGGTGCCGGGGTCAGCACCGAGTCGGGGATTCCCGACTTTCGCAGCCCTGGGGGAATCTGGAGCAAATACGATCCCGAGGACTTCACAATTCAGAAGTTCGTAAGCAGTCCCGCGGCCCGCAGAGCATTCTGGACGATGTCGGCCGAAGGTGCGCTTCTTGCCCAGGCCGAGCCTAATCGCGCGCACTACGCCATAGCAGAACTACATGCCCTCTGCAAACTCGATTGCGTCATCACCCAGAACGTAGACAACCTGCACCAGAAGTCAGGAGTGCCTGACAACATGGTTCTTGAGCTGCACGGCAACATGCGACGCGTAGTCTGTCTTAGCTGCCGGAACCGGTTTCCTCTGCCCGACATGCTGTCGGAGGTCGGGGGCGAGACACAAGTACCAGACTGCCCCGATTGCCAGGGGACCCTGAAGCCAGATGCGGTGCTTTTCGGAGAGCAGTTGCCGGTGGTGACGTTACGGGAAGCGACTCGCCGGGCACAGCAGTGCGACCTCTTGATCGTGATCGGCTCTACCCTTATGGTATACCCCGCCGCCTACATGCCGACTTATGCTGCGAGCGCCGGCGCGACACTGGCCATCGTCAACCTGACGGAAACGCCGCTCGACCACGAGGCAGAGGTCGTCATCAGGGGCAGGGCAGGGGAGATAATGCCCGGGGTGATGAACTGTGTGAGGCGGCTACAATCATCAGAATCCAGCTGACAGTTGACGCCTGTTCCTGAGCGGTTAAGGCGGACTAGCCGACCGTCCTGCGGATGCGACGTATGTCCTTCGCCCGGCACGTGGCATCGTCCACATCAACCAGGATTGCGTCGAAGCTGACCTTCCCCCTGGCCGCCGGCAAGCGCCGCCATATCTGGGTAAGGAAGCTACTTATCGCAGGCTGCGGATCTACCCCTATTACGGAATCTATAGGGCCGACCATGCCTATGTCGGACACATAGGCAGTGCCGCCGGGCAGTATCTGATGATCGATCGTGCCCACATGGGTGTGGGTTCCCAGCACCGCGCTAACCCGACCGTCGAGATACCTTCCCATTGCCACCTTCTCCGAGGTTGCCTCGGCGTGAAAGTCAACGATGATAGGAACGGACTTGTCCTCCAAATCGGCGAGCAGTTGATCCATGGCCCGAAACGGGCAGTCGAAATGCCCCATGAAGACGCGTCCGACGAGATTGACAACCAGGACGTTCTTGGCCAACAGGTGTCCGCGACCAGGATTGGGTGGGTAGTTCATAGGACGAAGCAGAGCAAGCTCGCCGTCCAGATATGGGACGATCTCCTTGTGGGTCCAGATGTGATTGCCGGAGGTTATAACATCCACTCCGGCATCGAAGAGCTCCCGCGCCGTGCTGAAAGTCAGCCCCAACCCGCCGGCAGCATTCTCACCGTTGGCGATTACCAGGTCGATGCCGTGTTCGCTGCACAGCCCCGGCAGCAGGTCGGCCACCGCCGCTCTGCCGGGCCTGCCGATGACATCACCTATCGTCAGTACTTTCACTTCACTGGACAGTGGCACCGGGGCCGGAGCCCCCGGACCCCGGAGAGGTCTCCCCAAGCCCGAACGCCCGCTGTTGATCCTTCTCAGAACGGGCCTATTTGGCGTAGTCTATCGCAGTGGTCTCCCTTATCACCACCACCCTGATCTGGCCGGGGTAGGTCAGGCTCTCCTCGATCTTCTTTGAAATGTCTCGGGCCAGTCGCACGGCGGTCAGGTCGTCGACCTTATCCGGTTTGACCAGTACGCGCACCTCACGTCCGGCCTGTATGGCAAAGCACTTGTCCACACCCGGAAAACCTGTCGCGATGTCCTCCAGGTCCCTTATGCGCTTGAGATACTGCTCCAGCGACTCACGCCGTGCGCCGGGTCTTGATCCGCTTATTGCATCCGCGGCACTGACAACGCAGCCCAGTATGCTGCTGGTAGGCGCTTCACCATGATGCTCGCCAACGGCATTGGCCACATCCGTGTGCTTGTCCCACTGCTTGACCAGGTCGGCACCTATCAAGGCGTGCGTACCCTCTATCTGGTGGTCCACCGCCTTCCCGATGTCATGAAGCAGGCCTGCCTTCCTGGCGCTACGGGCGCTCACCCCGATCTCGCTGGCCAGCATCCCCGCCAGATGGGAGACCTCCAGGCTGTGAATAAGCACGTTCTGGCCGTAACTGCTGCGGAACTTAAGCTGTCCCAGTAGCTTGATCAACTCGGGATGCAGACCGGCCACCCCCGCCTCATAGGCAGCCCGTTCACCCTCGGCCTTCGCAGTAGCCTCGACCTCCATCCTGGTCTTGTCCACTATCTCCTTGATACGCGCCGGATGAATGCGCCCGTCAAGAATCAGTTTCCCCAGGGCTACGCGGGCCACTTCCCTTCTGATGGGATCGAAGCTCGAGACTGTGACCGCCTCGGGCGTGTCATCGATGATGAGGTCGACGCCTGTAGCCTGCTCCAGTGCCCGGATGTTGCGTCCCTCCCGCCCGATCAGCCGCCCCTTCATCTCGTCGCTGGGCAGGGGAACAGCCGAAACAGTGGTCTCCGATACGACGTCAGTCGCACATCTCTGGATAGTCGTGGCCAGGATGCCCTGGACCCTCTCGTCCGCCTCCTCCCTTATCCTGGCTTCCCATGCCCTGACCTGTTGCGATGCCTGGTCCTCCACCTCCTGTCTCAGCATCTGAAACAGGAGGTCCTTTGCTTCTTGAGTGGATGTTCCCGATATAGACTCGAGCTTTGCCAGCTGCTTTTCTCTTATGGCCTGGAGCTCGGCGGTGGCCTTCTCAAGGTCCTTCTTGTGGTGCTCCAGTTCGTGCTCGCGCCGCTCCAGCCCCTCTACCTTCCGCTCCAGCGCCTCTTCCTTCTGGGTGACGCGCTTCTCTATTCTCTGGATTTCAAGGCGCCGTTCCTTGCTCTCGGCCTCGGCAGCGTTGCCTACCTTGACGGCCTCTTCGCGCGCCGCGCGGAGTACCTCGTTATGCTTGGTTACTGCTTCGTCTAATAGTTTCTTGGCTTCGTTTCTTGTTCTCTGAATCTCCCGGTTGGCTACCAGTTGCTTGACAAAGTATCCAACCAGCATACCCAATATGAGAGCAAGGGCGATGATTATGTAAAGATATTGCTCCATTTTCCCTCTTTATGCGGCTGTAATCGTAAATGCAGAACATTTCATGCCAATAATATCCTCTTTTCCCGCGAAGGTCAACCGATAGTCTCTTCCAATACAAGATGAGCCTGGAGGGGGTATCGATTTCTAGCACAAGATGAGCCTGCAAGATCAGGCCGACCCATTTATGATTGGGACATGCGACTGATCATGAACGATACAGAACTGGAGACTGTAGAACAGGTAAGACGGTTCCTGGAGGGGAATGGGGTGGTTGAGTTCAGAGGGCTGACGGTGAAAGAGAAATATCAGTGGCTCCAGGAGGTCTTGATAAGTGAGGTGGACCCCATTGGCTGGACAGGGTAGGGGCAGTGTTAAGGTGGGGTACTGCTATCCCTAAGGGGTATGGTG
>JBLRXG010000031.1:0-9919 GCA_047920855.1 Dehalococcoidia bacterium
CGAAGTTCTGTTTCGCCTGCGGGCAGGAAAATCCCATAGGCCTGAAGCTAAGACCTGTTCACGACGGAGATGAGGTCACCGCAGATTTCACTCCCGGCCAGTTCCACCAGGGGTGGGACGATGCAACACACGGAGGCATCCTCTATACCCTGCTCGATGAACTCGCCTTCTACGCCATTTTGTGCAAAGGCGTGGATTTCGCCGTCACCGGCAGGAGCGACGTGAAGTTCAGGAAGGTAGCTCCCGTCAACGAGCCTCTCCGCGCCTCTGCCCGGGTCATCAAGCTGACGAGGAGGTTGGTGGAAGCTCGGGCACTGCTCACACTCCGCGATGGCACGGTCATAGCCGAAGGCGACTTCCTGTACTACGTTTTGAAACTATCCCGCAGGGCAGTACTCTGGGACATGGACGGTGTGATCGCAGATACCGCCGCGCTCCACCTCGCCGCATGGCAGGAGACCTTCGCCAGGAGGGGCATCAGGTTCACCGATGAGGATTTCGCCGGGCTCTTCGGCGCCCGAAACGATCTCATAATCAGAACTGTTATGGATGATGAGCTGTCTCCAGAGGATGTGAGAGCCATAGCACGGGACAAAG
Organism: Dehalococcoidia bacterium; assembly: GCA_047920855.1. GTDB lineage: Bacteria > Chloroflexota > Dehalococcoidia > GIF9 > AB-539-J10 > RBG-13-51-36. The sequence goes on from JBLRXG010000031.1 coordinate 598, forward strand.
AGGAAACCTTCCGTACTAGGGCCACGGGGAAGATCAGTCCCTTTCCTGGAGCAGTGAGGTTGCTTGACGCCGTAAGGAAAGGTGGCTTCAGGCAGGGCCTGATCTCCTCAGCCCCCAGAGAGAACATAGAGATGGTCCTGGGTGAACTGGGCCTGGAGGGGCTGTTCGACTGCATTCTCTGCGGTAAGGAGGTCACCGAAAGCAAGCCCAGTCCCCAGATATGCCTTACAGCTGCCGAGAGGCTGGGGCTGACACCTGAAGACTGCCTGGTGATAGAGGACTCGCCCCTCGGCGTTAAGGCAGCAAAGACCGCAGGTATGAGATGCCTGGCGGTAGCGAGTACGCGTCCCCGGCAGGAACTGGGCGAGGCAGACAGAGTGGTTGACTCGCTGGAAGACGTAGATCTGATAACCCTTCTCATAAGGGTCTAGAAAGGAGCCAACTGAATATGGAAAAGAGCCTGGTACTCATCAAGCCCGACGCCGTCCAAAGAGGTGTGGCGGGCGAGATCATCTCCCGCCTGGAGAGAAAGGGCCTCAAGATCGTTGCCATGAGGATGCTCCAGATGGATGAACCGATGGCCCGGCGACACTATGCCATCCATGAGGGAAAGGCCTTCTTCGATGATCTTGTACACTTCATCACCTCAGGACCGATCATCGCCATAGTCTTCCAGGGCAACAACGCCGTGGCAGCAGTACGGCAGATGACGGGGGCGACTGATCCGGCCAAGGCCCAGACAGGCACGATCAGGGGCGATCTGGGCATGGACATCGGACATAACCTGATACATGGCTCCGATTCGCTGGAGAACGCCTCGGCCGAGATCGACCTGTTCTTCACAGCGGACGACATACTGAGCTACGATCGTGATACCGACAGGTGGATCTACTGAATCCTGACTACCGGGACCGCCTTGTCCCACAACCGGTCAAGCTGGTAGTAGTCCCGCTCCGGGGGCGCGAATATGTGGACGATGACAGAGCCGAAGTCGGTCAGCATCCAGCCCGAGTCAGGAGTCCCTTCGTTGTGATGAGGCAACACCCCTCTGCTCTTGAGGATCTCAGCGATGTCCTTCCAGATAGCTTCGATATGACGCCAGTTGTCTCCGGTACAGATGACGAAGTAGTCAGCAAAAGAGCATAGAGACCTTACGTCCAGCAGGGCGATGTCCCTCGCCTGCCTGTCCGACGCCAGTTCCGTGGCCAGACGCGCTATTTCCTCTGCTTCCAGAAAGCCGTCAACCTCCTTTTCCATTATATCACCTGCGTCTCATCCTGAACAGCCCCATCTGGCCTGTGAACAGGGAGGCTCCGTACCTGAAACGGCAACCCCTCCGGCCGGCCAGATAGCATCGTTTCTCAGCTTGACATATTTCTGCTATACTAACACGGTTAGAGCACATGCAGGCAAAGTGGTGGCGTAGCGGTTTCTTCTACATGCTGCTCCTGGTAGCAGTGGTAGCGCTCGTCCTCTTCGCTCTCAACAGCGTGGCGGGAAGACCCGATGCGGTCAGTCTGTTCGAGTTTGTGGAGGCAGCTCAGCGCCAGGAGATAGACAGAATAGAACACGACGGCCAGACGCTAACCGGTCTGAAAGACGACAAGGCCGTTATCACGACGGTGTTCAGGGCTGATACCGATGCAGTTGTCGAATACCTGGAAGGCCGGGGAGTGAACCTGCAAGCCGACGGGATACAGTTTTTTGCTGTAGAGAGCGGCTTTGACTGGGGCTCGATAGCACTCACAGTCCTCCTGCCCATCGCCCTGCTTGGTGCCCTGTTCTACTTCCTCTTCTTCCGCGCCGCGCGCGGTGCCGGCACGCAGGCCTTCAACTTCAGCAAGAGCCGTGCACGGTTACGCCTCGACAATAGGCCCGACGTGACCTTCGATGATGTCGCCGGCGCAGAGGAGGCCAAAGAGGAGGTGCAGGAGATCGTAGAATTCCTCAGGGCTCCCCAGAAGTTCCAGGCCCTGGGTGGACGCATTCCCAGGGGAGTACTCCTCGTAGGACCTCCAGGAACAGGCAAGACGCTACTGGCCAAGGCCATAGCGGGAGAGGCCAAGGTGCCATTCTTCTCTATCAGTGGGAGCGAATTCGTCGAGATGTTTGTGGGTGTGGGTGCGGCCAGGGTCAGGGACCTATTCGAGCAGGCGAAGCGCAACGCACCGTGCCTGATGTTCATCGACGAAATAGATGCAGTAGGCCGACATCGCGGAGCAGGCCTGGGCGGAGGACATGACGAACGGGAGCAAACGCTTAACCAGATCCTGGCTGAGATGGACGGCTTCGATACCAGCGTCAATGTCATCGTCATGGCTGCCACCAACCGCCCCGACATCCTCGATCCTGCCTTACTACGTCCCGGGCGTTTCGATCGCCACATCGTCATCGATCTGCCTGACATCAAGGGCCGCAAGGCAATCCTGGAGGTACACGGCAAAGGCAAGCCGCTGGCCAGGGATGCCGACATGGAGACCGTAGCCAAGGGGACGCCAGGATTCAGCGGCGCCGACCTGGCCAACCTTATCAACGAAGCGGCCATCCTGGCGGCACGCCGCAATCGTAAGGACATAACACTGAAGGAACTCGAGGATGCGGCCGACCGAACGATGGCCGGACCCGAGAGAAGAAGCCGCGTGATTAGCCCGAGAGAGAAGGAGATATCCGCCTACCACGAAGGCGGTCACGCCCTGACGGCCCGGATGCTCCCCAATGCCGACCCGGTTCACAAGGTCTCAATCGTCGCCCGGGGGATGATGGGTGGCTGGACGCGCTTTCTGCCAACTGAAGACCGGCGCTACTGGACGAAGTCGCAGTTCGATGACATGTTGGCCGTGAGCCTTGGCGGACGCGTCGCTGAGGAGATCATATTCGCCGATGTGACCACCGGCGCCCAGGATGACCTGGAGAAGGCAACCAAGCTGGCAAGAAGAATGGTCACCGAGTTCGGCATGAGTGACAAACTCGGTCCGAGGACGTTCGGTCAGAAGCAGGAACTCGTCTTTCTCGGCCGTGAAATCAGCGAACACAAAGACTATGGCGATAAGATAGCCGACGAAATCGATGCCGAGGTGCATGCCATCATGCAGCGGGCCTACAAGACCGCCAAGAAGATCCTGACCGCAAACAAGGATAACCTGAAACAGCTGGCTCGAGAGCTCATAGAGAAAGAGACGCTGGATGAGGCTGAGCTTGAGCGGATCTTCGAAGGTCTGTCACCGACTCCGGCTCCCGGCTGACCAAGGGAGCCCCAGGTGTTAAGGCCCTCCTGGAAAATGCAGATGGCAGGAGCCGCCGACAGAGGCTTGGGGCGTCAGCCTAGGGAAGTCCCGCAAACACTATCACCAGGCCCACTACTATCATGGTCACTCCCAGACCCAGAAGAACGATCAGGAGTTTCATGCTCATATACGGAATCCTTTCCGGCCGGGCTCACAGCGATTCCCTCCGGCACTGGGCGCGCGCAAGCGCCTCCTCTCGCTCTGCCGGCTCACAGTAATCCCCCCGAAACGGGAACGGTGAATGAGAAACGGCTACCCCTTCCCAGTTTGCTCTCCACCTCGATCTTACCACCATGAGCTTCCACCAGACGCTTGGCGATGGTAAGCCCCAGGCCACTACCGCCGGTAGCCCTGGCACGGGACCTGTCAACCCTGTAGAAACGTTCAAAGATGTTAGGCAGATCGGCAGCCGGAATGCCTTCACCGGTGTCAGTTACGCCGACCTCTACCCAACCTCCCTTCCTAACAGCCGAGACTGCGATGGCCCCTCCTCTGCCGGTGTGGGAGACGGCATTCTCCAAGAGTTTGTGAAGTACCTGGCTTATCCGTTGCCAATCGACTTTGACAGGAGGCAGCTCATCAGGCAGGTCAAGCGAAAGAGTCATTCCTTTCGCGGTCAACTGCGGCTGCCAGGAGGAAACCGCCTGCTTTATCAGGTTGACCATGTCCTCCGTCTGGAACACCAGCTTCAGTTCTCCGGCCTCGGCAAGGCTCAGTTCCTGCAACTCATCGACCAGCCTCGAAAGCAGAGATATCTCTTCATTGAGAGAACGGACGGTGGCAGCATCCGGCTCGACAACGCCATCGCGAATGGCCTCCAGATAGCCCTGGATATTGGAGAGAGGTGTCCTCAACTCGTGGGCGACATCGGCGACGAGATTGCGCCGCAGTTGCTCAGCATGCTCCAAATCGGCGGCCATAGCATTGAGCGCCTGCGCGAGTTCCTGCACCTCGCCCTTCTCATTGAGCCTGACCCTCTGAGACAACTCTCCAGTGCCCAATCGCCTCGCGGCTGCGGCAAGGACGCCTATGGGTGAGGACATCCTTCGCGAGAGGAAGAAGGTCAACAACAGGGCTATCCCGACTGCCAGCAGACCTCCTAATATGAGGAACCGGTTGATGGCATCTGCAAATGCCCGGGGTGAACCGGCGATGTCGTCAGGCAATAGCCCCGGATCCATATAGAGGGTGACAGTGATCGGCTCTTCCCAGTCCTCAGAGAAGACCACGAAGTAATTGCCCTGAAGACCATCTGTTGATTCAGGTTGATACTGCTGGCCAGCGGCAAACGCCTTCTCCGAGTCAGCTATGACCACACCTGCAAAGGTAGTGAGTATGATACGTGTCCCCAGTTCAACGGACCTGTTACCCGCAACGTATTGAACGTTATCCCAACTGCCATGCGTCCGATAATGGTCGGACAGTATCTCCTGGCTCTCGATAATGGGAATCTGGCCCCTTATCTCCTCGTAACGTTCGATCTCTCCTCTGATGCCCCGACTGACGAAGGCGTAGACAGTGCCGATAGTCACCACTATTACGAGCGCAAATGCTACCAGCAGGCGGAACCACAAGCTGTGTATCATTGCTCGTCTCCGACGTACTTGTACCCTGCTCCATATACCGTCTTGATATACCTGGGGTGATCGGGACTCGGTTCGATCTTGCGCCGCAGGTTGAGTATGTGAACATCGATGGTACGATCGAAGCCTGCAAAGTCATAGCCCAGCGCCTTCTCAATAAGATCTCCCCGACTGAAAACCCTGCCCGGCTCACGTGACAGAACCCCCAACAGCTTGAACTCGACATCAGTCAGGACCAGTGGTTTGCCGGCAAACCAGGCTTCCCGTCGGGCAAAGTTCATGGTTAGCTCACCATGGGTGATCTCCGCCGGCCCACGTTCTCCAGGAAGCCGCCTAAGCACTGCCCGCACCCTGGCAGCCAATTCCTTAGGACTAAACGGCTTTGTCACGTAGTCGTCCGCTCCCGAGTCCAGTCCCATCAGCTTATCCTGATCGGTCGTCCTTGCCGTGAGCATGATGATAGGCACATCGCACTCATCCCTGAGCGTACGACAGACCTCAAGGCCATCGATATCGGGCAACATGAGATCTAGAACTACGAGGTCGGGGGTTCCTTCTCGAGCTACCCGCAAGGCCTCAACCCCGTCGTGAGCAGTTAGGACCTGGTAGCCGTCCCTGGTCAGGTAGAGCTTGACCAGATCCACGGTCTTGACATCATCATCAACTACAAGGACCTTCTTCTCAGCCAACTCCGACCTCCGGGGTGCCTTCGGCACCGCTCCCATGTTATATCAGAAATGTTAATGAATTGTTAATGCTCATCTGTCCGCGGTCAGCAACTGCCGTAGCACTACCTCCCGGTCAGCGGAACCTGGAGCTGCCGGCAGCCACCAGCTAGATGTCGAACCGGTGCGCCAGCAGGCTGGATTCCGCCGGATGCAGTCTTCTCCGATTGACACCGCAGGGTGAGGGAGCTATAATCGGCTCTGGAACGGGATATTCATGATGGAAACTAAGGGATCACCGGATCCAGATCATAAACGTCGAAAGATTTCGGTTTTCGTTCGATGGCGGTGGGGTATGCCATAGAACACGTCTCTCATTGAGGCTGATGCGCCCCACGTCCCAGCGGACGTGGGGCCTTTCTGTTTGCGTGCAACATGAGCGAGGATATCCACAACAGACAACCGGAGAGGACTCTGGACGAGACGACGTTCAGGGAACTGCTGGAGAACAAGCAGTACAGAACACTGCGGGAGAGACTGGCAACTCTCGATCCCTCCGACATCGCGGATCTGCTCGCCGCCGCACCGGCCGACAAGGCAGTTATCTCTTTTCGCCTACTCCCCAAGGACCTCGCAGTCGATGTCTTTGACGAGATGGACGGCGCCCTCCAGGACCGCCTCCTCGAGGCCTTCAGCGACCAGGCAGCCAGAAACCTCCTCGAAGCCATGCCCCCAGACGACCGCGCCGAGTTGCTCGACGAAGTCCCCGCCAACGTAGCCCGCAGACTGCTGCAGATACTCTCCCCAGACCAGCGCCGCCTCACCATGCGACTGCTCGGCTACGAGGATGGAACAGCCGGACGCGAGATGACTCCCCTCTTCGTCGACCTCCACGGCGAGATGACTGTGACACAGGCATTGGAGAGAGTAAGAAGACTCGCCATCAATCGCGAAACCGTATATGAGTGCTATGTCATGGACCGCCGACGTCATCTCATAGGCACCGTCTCACTCAAAGACCTGGTCATAGCCGACCCCGATGCCAGGGTCTCCGACATTATGACGCCCGAACCTCCCTTCGTATATACCCACACCGACCGCGAGGAAGCGGCCAAGGAACTCCGCGAGCACGACCTCCTGGCCATTCCCGTGGTCGATGCAGAACAGCGCCTCGTCGGTATCATCACCTATGACGACGTGGTCGACATCGTCGAGCAAGAAGCCACCGAAGATATCTACCGCTTTGGTGCCGTCCCGGGTACCGAGCGCGGTTACTTCGCCAGCCGAATCCTCGGCGTAGTACGGCGACGCGCAACCTGGCTCCTGCTCCTCATCCTGGTCAACACCGTTACCGGCTCTATCATCGCCGGAGAAGCCGGAGAAGGCGCCCTCCTTGGCGAGATAATAATGTTGGCCGCCTTCATCCCTCTACTGATAGGCACCGGCGGAAACGTGGGTGCGCAGTCGGCCACCGTAGTTATCCGCGGCCTGGCCACCGGCGAGGTCGACCCGAGAAGGGCTCTCACGGTGATCATGCGAGAGGCCGGGATAGGTGCTCTTCTGGGTGCTGGCCTCGGCAGCGTCGCGTTGGGATGGGCATATCTGATGGGTCGAAACCTACAGGTTGCCGCCGTGGTCAGCCTAACCCTCGTTGCCATCTCAGTTGTGGCCACCCTGGTTGGTGGAGCTTTGCCGTTTCTCTTCCGCCGACTCAAGACCGACCCGGCTCTCGTCTCTGCGCCCTTCATAACCACGGTCATGGACATATTCGGCGTCATGCTCTACTTCGCCATCGCCCACATGATACTGATGTGATCAGCCTGTGGTATGATTCGCACGGGCGTGGCCCCCCACGGGCTATCTCAAGCAAAGGAAGGATACGGAAGATGACAGGAACAAAGGTTAGCAGTCCAAAAGGAAAGACGGGGATGAGCCGGCTGCAAAAGCTGCGGATGTCCATGACCGAAAAGGGACTGGACGGCATCCTTGTCTGCCAGCAGGAGAACCGCCGCTACCTATCAGGGTTCACAGGTTCATCTGGATGGCTGCTGATATCGGGAAGGGAGGCCGTTCTGACCACCGACTTTCGCTACGTCGAGCAAGCGAAGGCCGAATCACCGGAGTTCGCCATCATTCAGACCAAGCGGGAGTTACGCGATTGGTTCCCGGGCCTTGTGGCTGACATGGGAGTGCGGAGGCTGGGCTTCGAAGCGGACTTCGTATCGTTCGATAGCCACCAGAGACTCGGTGAGGCACTGAAGACTGCACAGGTCGTCCTCGAACTGGTGCCCGCCACAGACCTCGTGGAGTCCCTTCGTTCCATCAAAGAGCCGGAGGAACTGGCGCTCATCACAAAGGCGGTGCGGTTGGGCGACGCCGTATTAGAAGAAGCGAGGCGCCTCATGCATCCCGGCATGACCGAGAAGGAGGCGGCCTGGGAGATAGAAAAGCTCCTCCGCCAGGGAGGGAGCGAGGGCGTGGCCTTCGAGATCATCGTGGCTTCCGGCCCGAACGGTGCCCTGCCCCACGCCCGGCCCACAGACAAGAAGATAGCATCCGTTGAGCCGGTAGTAATAGACATGGGTGCCAGGATCGGAGGCTATTGTAGCGACCTCACCCGAACCCTATTCCTCGGCGAGGCCGACAAGAACATGCGGAAGATCTACGACATAGTCCTCGAAGCGCAGAGGGCAGCGATAGAAGGTGTGACTTCGGGAATGGAAGCTGCGCAGGCGGATCATCTGGCACGGAGCGTCCTCGAACGGGCCGGACACGGAGATCAATTCGGGCATGGCCTGGGACACGGGGTAGGGCTGGCAGTGCACGAACTGCCCACGGTGGGCCCGGCCTCCACCGGCGCGCTTGCCGAGGACATGGTCTTCACCATAGAGCCCGGGATCTACCTGCCGGGGGCGGGCGGTGTCAGAATCGAGGACATCGTAGTCCTTGAGAATCAAAAGGCCAGAGTTCTCACCGGAGCAAGCAAGGATCTATGAGAACAAACGACACAGTAGAGAGGACGGACACCCAATGATCGATGCCGGAGAATTGAGAAAGGGAGCAGCCATAGAGCTGGACGGTAGCATATACGTAGTCATCGAATATCAGCACGTGAAGATGCAGCAAAGGCAGCCTGTGATCAAACTGAGGCTCCGCGATGCCCGCACGGGGAACGTGGCCGAGCGCAACCTACAGTCGGGAGATAAGGTCACACCGGTCTTCCTGGAGCACCGGCCCGCACAATACCTCTACAACGACGGCCACCTCTACCATTTCATGGACAATGAGAGTTACGAGCAGTTTGTGCTAACCGCCACGCAGATAGGAGAGGGAACCGGCTATCTCAAGGAAGGGATGGTGCTGGAGATCCTTACCAGCAAGGGAGAGACGATTGCCGTAGAGATGCCCATTTCCGTTGAGCTCCAGGTCACTGAAACAGAGCCCGGCTTCAAGGGAGACAGGGCGACGGCGGGAACCAAGGCCGCCAGGCTGGAGACAGGGGCGACCGTCCAGGTTCCCCTCTTCATCAACACGGGCGACGTCATCAAGGTCAACACCCGCACCGGCGAGTACCAGGAGAAAGCAGGCTGACAGATACTCACTCATAACAGCACCGGTTGCTTCGCTACGTCAATGTCAGCCAACGGGCTGACGGGCCGGGGGCGCTGTGGACCGGATCTGGTATAATCAGGACTGCTTAGGGAAGGTACCGGTCAGCCTGTTGTTAAGAGCCGATCTACACGTTCATACCTGCTACTCGATAGACTGTTTCACGCCGCTGGAGCGGATC
>JBLRXG010000032.1:0-9755 GCA_047920855.1 Dehalococcoidia bacterium
AACCCCCAAGGGTTTCAAAGATGCGCCCGGCGAGACCGGCTGCTACGCCGGACCTCTGCGCTCCGTCTATGAACCTCTGTCTCATCTCGTTCATAGCATCTCTCGATCTCTTCCTGCTCATCGCCCTTCTCAGAGAGTCGGCCTCACCGGGTGTGAAATCGGCTATGGCAACCGCGACCTGGATCACCTGCTCCTGAAACAGGAGGACACCAAGCGTCTCTTCGAGTATAGGCTTCAGCTTCGGGTGCAGATAGGTCACCTTTTCCAACCCTTTTCTCCTGCGGATATAGGGGTGTACCATGTTACCCTGCAGCGGCCCCGGCCTGATGATAGCCACCTCGATGGTCAGGTCTTCAATGGAACGCGGTTTCATACGCGGCAGGGTCTGCATCTGCGCCCGGCTCTCCACCTGGAAGACGCCTATCGTGTCGCCCCGGCAGATCATGTCGTATACGCCCTCGTCATCCGGAGGCAGGTTGTCCATATCAAGTCTTATCCCGATGGAATCGGGATGGTGCTCCTCCACAAGCTCACAGGCCTCGCGAATGAGCGACAGCATTCTCAAGCCGAGCAGGTCCACCTTTATCAGGCCGGCGTCGGCAACGCTGTCTTTATCCCACTGGCAGACGATCCTCCCCGGCATAGCAGCCCTTTCCAGGGGCACTATCTCAGTCAACGGACAGGATGATATGAGCATCCCCCCGTTATGAATCGACAGGTGCCTGGGGAAATCGTGAATCTCCCGGCAGAGAGAGGTGAACTCCTGCCACGGCATTGATGTGAGATAAGGCAGAAACTCCTCTACGCCGGCAAGGTCTTGCCCCAGGTCTTTGGCCCCGTATACTGAGACCGACTTCGCCATCCTGTCCAAGAGGCTTTCCGGCATGCCCAGCGCCTTGCCCACCTCTCTTACAGCATTCCTGGCCTGGAAGGTCACATAGGTGCATACCATGGCCGTATGTGCTTGTCCGTACTTCTCGTAGACGTACTGGATGAGCTGTTCGCGGTGGTTTGTCGACACATCTATATCGATGTCGGGGATAGATGACATCTCTTCATTCAGGAACCGGCCCAGGAAGAGCTTATTCTTCAACGGGTCGACCGCGGTTATGCCCAGAACATAGGCTACAAGGGAGTTGGCCGCTGAGCCCCTGCCCTGAGCGGGAATCCCGTTTCTTCTGGCGTAGTCCATGATGTCCCACACTATGAGGAAGTAGCCCGACAGCCCGAGCTTCTCTATCAGGTCTAACTCGTGATTGAGCCTGGTCTCTATCTCTGAGCCCGTCCCGATGCAACCGATACCGTACCTGCCCTGTACATATTGCCGGCATAACCCGGCCAGGTATCCCTTCGTCGTCTCGCCGTGAGGCAAGAGAAACTCCGGAAAGCGGTGGCCTGAGAAGTCCAGGTCGACATCACATTGCCCGGCTATGGCAAGCGTATTTGAAATCGCCTGCGGATACTCCCGGAAAAGATGTGCCATCTCTGTGTATGGTTTTAGATGGAATTCGGAGTTCAGCCTCAAGGAAGTGCATTCGTCCAGGGTTGTCCGGTTCTTGATGCATGTGAGCACGTCGTGCAGCCTGTGTTTTTCCCGATCAGCATAGTGCACATTGTTGGTGGCGACATAACCCAGCTTGAGGCTGCCGGCCAGGTCGATCAGGGCACGGCAAAGGTGCCTATCATCGGGGTAGAAATTGTTCTGAAGCTCTATATAGCAGTCCTCCCGGCCAAATATGTCGATGTACCTGTTGGCCACCTCGCAGGCCTTCTCCCTGCGACCGGAGGTGATTGACCCGGCCATTTCTCCTTTCCGGCAGCCGGATAGGCAGGTAAGGCCGGCGGAGTGACGGGCGAGGTTTTCCAGCTTGAGGACGGGGTTGCCCCTGGGGTTTTCAGGGTGAGCCCCCTGATGCTCATGTTCTAGCTGGGCCCCGGTTATCAGCCGGCAAAGGTCGGAATAGCCTTCGTCATTCTTCGCCAGTAACGTGATATGGCTGCCGTTTTGCAGCGTCATCTCCGCCCCGATAATGGGCTTTATGCCGGCCCTGAGGCAAGCTTTGTAGAAGCGAATAGCTCCGTACAGTCCATCATGGTCGGTAAGGGCCAGGGCGGGCATGTCTAGATCCGCCGCCTTGCTTACCAGGTCCTCCGGATGAGATGCGCCATCCAGCAGTGAGAAATTGGAGTGGCAGTGAAGCTCGACGTAACCCTTCTCCGATTTCATCGCGGTATGATACTCCCTTATGAATCCAGGGTGGGCCTAATCATGGATGCGTTGCAGATACCAGGCTCCGGTTAGCAGATCCCGGTAGAGTTCACAGATAGTGCCCGACTCGGTCTTGACCTGGAAATACTCTCTTTCCACCGGCCTCTTCCACCATCCCCGGACTACCCGCCACTGTTTCAGGGTCTCTCTCACCCTTGCTCTTCTCCTCTTATAGATAAAAGTGACCGGCTTGTGCCGGTAACCTTCCTCGACTTCCAGTCTTATCGCGTCCCTGAATAGCTTGCTCATCGTCCTTATGGGCTCACGACGAAGCCTATCAAAGATCGAGTTCGGTGAAGGAAAAGGAATCCTCGGGTAACGCGCTGTTCGGTCTGGCGAGCACCCTGCCCACTACACTTTTGCCGTATCTTTGCCGTAGCCAGCTTATAGCTGAAGCCAGCCTTTCACTGTGCTTCACACGCTCGTCCAGAAATCCTGACGAGATAGGCACCTGTCTCCCGCTTTCAGGACAGAGATCGGTCAGGGTCAGCCGAATTTCGCTTACAGGAGCTGTGAATCTCGCCGACTCCAGGTGATGCTTTAAGTGCCGTAACATCGTTTCCCTGGAGGAAGTCGCTTCCTTAAAGTGGAACACCCGTTGAGCGATATGGTCGTTGCTAAAATGCATGGATATCGTCAGCCGGAGACAGCTTTGCCAGCGCTCCTTCAATTGCCGGCTTAACGCGGTCAGAAGCTTGTCGCCGCCGGCCAGGACCTGGTCCATGCTCTCTGCGGCAGGTTCGAAATGAATCTGCTCCTTCAGCACCGGTACCTCACTCCAGGGAGTTAACCTCGACCCGTCGATGCCGTTGGATAGTTCCCACAACCACTCGCCCTCGTTGCCGAATTCCAGGCTGAGTGCCGCCGGTGACAGGGCCGCCAGTTGTCCTATCCGGTATATGCCGAGCAATTCAAGTCGCTCCAGTGTTACGGAGGAGGCTGGCAGAAGGCACACAGGCAGGTCTTTGAGGAAATCCTTTCCCTCTCTCCCGGTGACAACCATGACCTGCCCCGGCCCGGCAATCTGGCTGGCCGTCCGGGCAACGAATTTATTGGAGGCAACGGAGACGAAAGGGTAGAGCCGAAGGCGTTTTTCAATCATCCGCCTGACTTCCTCAACAAGCTGCAGTTCTGCGGCATTGTCGGGGCCTTCTTTGCCCACATCAACGAAGACGGAGCGTTCAGGAGGGCTCACCACGACGCCCGAAGTTCTCCGGGATGGTTGGTGACACAACTCTCGATGTCCCGCTTCCACCACCGGACTGTAACTGGTGAGCAGGGTCAGGACGGTGGTAAAGGCGGCGGCGTATTTTCCCTCGTCCGGCGGCAGGAATACGCCTTGCGGGCATAGAGCATATGCCTCTCTCAGGAGCATGCCCTGCCTGACGCCGCATGCCAGTGCCTCCTTCGAAACATCGCATACGGCCTTACGTTCATAGGGCAGGCCTCCGATGATGACCGGCCTTCCCCTCAACGAACAGTCGTCTATCGTCTCGACCTGAACAGGAAAATGAGGAAAGAAGAAACATGCGACTCTCATCTCCGGCCTCCCTGACTACTGGTCGAGCTTTCTCAGAACTGCGACCACCTTGCCCTGCACTTCGATGTTGTCGGGCCCGGTATATATGGCTTTCATCTCGCTATTCGCCGGCTGCAGGCGGATACGCCCCGGCTCGCGGTAGATCTTCTTGAGCGTCACCTCCTGCTCTCTCTTGAGCCACACGGCTGCCATTTCACCATCTTCGGCGGTCTTCGCCGCCTCCATGATCACGACATCGCCGTCATTGATGAGGGCGTCGAGCATTGAAGTTCCCTTCACCTTCAGGGCATAGATATCGCCCCTGCTTCCCACCACATCCGTCGTCAGCCTGAGCATCGCTTCAGCCCGGTTGCTCCAGGTATCTGAATCTGCGACGGGAATCGGTTCTCCGGCAGCGATCGTCCCCAGTAACGGCACTTCCAGGATGTCCTTTTCCACAAGCTGGATGCTTCTGAAAACCTCGGGGTCGCGACGAATCTGACCTTCCCTCTCCAGGATGTTGAGATGATACTGGACGAGCGAGGTTGAACTTATGTTGCAGCCTTTGAGGATATCCCTGACGGTAGGAGCATAGCCTCTTTCATCAAAGAAACGCCTGATGTACTCAAGAATCCTTTCTCTAAGTTCGGACTTCTTCATCATATCCTCCTGCTATGGTTTGTATTTAACAAGTGTTCTATAGAACAAGTGTATCAACATAGAGATGGGTTGTCAAGGCTTATGCCGGCGCCGCAGGTTAGGCCAGGTCAGGTAATGGATCAACACCTCCCGGGATTCCCGTCTCTCAACTGCGTAGCGGAGCGCTCCGGCGCGGTGTGGTGGGGTAACCGGGGAGGCCCCAGGCCGAGGCTTCAGAAAAGAGTGTCGGCCTGCAACTGACGTGAGCGCTACAGGTTCCAGGCAGCGGGTGAAGCTAGTGCTCCGGTCTCTTCCTGACTCCCTGTCTGGCCTGGACCACTGCCAGGACCGTTGCAGTCAGGCAGATCCCTACCAGGGCCGGCAGCGCTGACTGATAGCTGCCGGTTACATCGAAGACATATCCGGCAAAAGGTGACCCGCCCGCTCCACCGATGGTGCTGTACAGCATCAGGGCGCCGATTATCACCCCCAGTGATCTGGTGCCGAACAGTTCGGCGGGCACCAGTGTTGCCAGAGGTATTATGCCTCCGTAGGCCAGACCGAAGGCGATGGCAAACACGTAGAATGCCCGTATCTCCCCGGCAAAGATGAGACAGACCAGTGCCAGGGTTGCCACTGCAAGACACAGAACCAGTGCCTTCCTTGCTCCCAGCTTGTCGGAGATGGCTCCCATTGAAGCACGGCTGACAACACTGAGGCCAGCGATGAGGGACAGAATGCTGGCCGCGGCTATCTTCGGAATCCCGCTGCGAGTTGCGTGAGGCACGATATGAACAGTGATTGCCTGCAGGCAGAAGAACCACAGGAACCATATCGCCCCTGTGACCCAGAATTGTGAGCTTTTGACAGCCCGGGCAAGTGAAAGGCCCTCGTCCGCGGCTTCATCAGCAGAGCTCTCCGCATTCCCGGGGTCCCCATAAGGCCTCTGCCCCATATCGGCCGGACTCTTCCTGATAAACTGGGCCAGAGGTATGATCAGGGCCCAGGAGATGATGCCGAGAATGACGAATGCCCTCTGCCACCCGTGGGCCGATATCAGCGTTTGTGCCAGCAGCGGGGACACGACCGCACCTATTCCGAATCCGGTGGTCTGGATGCTGACGGCCAGGCCTCTCTTCTCCGCGAACCATCTCGGTATAGTGGAAATCAGCGGAGATATGAAGCAGCCGAACGCCACTCCCATGAACAGCCCCCAGAACACGTATGTGTCACGCAGGTGGCTGACCTGGCTCATGAGCACGAACCCGGCGCCCATCATCAGGCCGCCGACGGTGACGAGAATTCGGGGCCCGTACTTGTCGCTGAGTCTTCCCGTGCCCACAGCGAGAAATCCTGCTATCATGTAGGCTATCGATGGTGCCAGTGACAGCGGTCCTCTGTCAGTGCTAAGGTATTCTTCGAGCGGCTCCAGGAAGACTCCGAAGGTGTAGACTGAGAGCGAGCACGTTGCCATGATAGCTGCGCTGACAAGCGCGATAATCCAGCCGTAGTGGAGGCGGCCTGACCTCATGACCCCCCAATGTAGCACAGGCAGCTAGGGGCGGCAAGAAACGGCATATCTGAAGGGCGTGTCCGAGCCACTGCGCTATCTCGTTACGGGCTTCGCTGAAAGAGACACATAGACCTGAGGACGGTCAGGTGCGACCGGGCAGCCCCCCTGGCGTGTGATCCCCTGCGTCGGTACTTGACTGGACATCCGTGTCACTCGTATAATACATAACAAACAGGTAAGGAGGACATGATGGCTGATAGTGTATACAAGATAATCACGCTGGTTGGTACAAGCACCGAGTCATGGGAGAAGGCAGCGGCTGCTGCGGTCGAACGCGCTTCTCAGACATTGCGAGACATGCGCGTTGCTGAAGTCGAGGAGCTGGACATGACCCTCGAGAACGGCAAGATCGTCGCCTATCGTGCCAAGGTACGGGTCTCCTTCAAGTACGAAGGCAAGGAAGCCTGAGCTAACCGGCAGCATCAGTGTGCTGCACTGGCTCGAGCGATCAGTCGGGGCCCTTGCGGTTGGGTTATGTCTCTTCTATGACGCCCGGCCTTACTGTTGGTTAGAGCATCTGTCTTCGCCTGCTCTGGCCGGGAGGTGAAACGGCATCGTATCAGATCTCTCCTGCTGCTGCCATGGTGGCCATGCGCATGAAGACATCGGCGATGTCCAGCTTCGAGGTGGTGGGGTCCTCGCCGCGGAACTCGCGCCACAGGCGCTCAACGTTGGCCAGGATGCGCTCGCGGTCCGGCCAGTGTCTGAACTGCCCGAGGGGGATATCCCGGGCGGCTTCGTCGGGAGTCATGCTCCTGTCATAACGCTCCTTAGCCTCGCGCTGGACTAGGAGGAGATAGTCACGACACAGGTTGAGGCCTTCGCTTCCGCATACCGGCCCGTGGCCGGGAACATAGGTTCCGGCGTTCAGGCCTGCCATGGTATCCAGGTTCTTGAGCCATCCGGAGAAGGAGCCCTCCATGGCCAGCGGGGTGGAGTACAGGAAGATGAGGTCGCTGGTGAAGATGATGCCCTCCTCCGGCAGATGGACTATCACGTCGCCGGCCGTATGACCCGGGCCCAAGTGGATCAGTCGCACCTCCCTCCCGTCCACGTGCAGTGTGAGCCGATCGTCGAAGGTGATATCGGCAGGGGTGACCTCGATTCCCTGGAAGTCGAACTCCGTGAAGATGGCGTTCAGCAGATTGGGGTCCATCATCGGTGTCTCGGTGGCCTCGCGGCGACAGTAACTGTGCGAGATTATGGTGGCTCCGGAGAAGACATGGCTGCCCCAGATATGGTCTCCGTGGTGGTGGGTGTTGATCAGGTAACGAATGGGCTTATCGGTGATTTTCCTGATCTCCTTTAAAAACTCCCTGGTCACTCCTACCGTGGCCAGGGAGTCGATTACGATCACGTATTCGCTGCCCACGATGAACCCGGCGTTGTTCCAGAACCAGGTGGCTTTGGCCTGAATGTAGGCATACACGTTGGGAGCCAGCTCTTTTACGCCCGGTTCCCAGGCGGGGACTGCGTGCTCCTTACTCATCGAGATGTACCCTCCTTGTTCCGCTGAGCGTGATTTCGGTGCCGGGGCGGTCGGCCATTCCTGTCCGGGATAGTGACGCTAGCGGGTGAACACGCGCTTCGGTGGCTTCTCGCCCACGCGGTTTCTCAGGACTCCGATGCCTTCCACCTCCAGTTCGATAGTGTCGCCCGGCTTGACCCAACGGCTAAGCTCCATGCAGCAGCCGCCCTCAACAGTTCCCGAGCCCAGGAAGTCACCGGGGTATAATGTCTCTTCCATCGAGGCGAACTCGATTATCTGGGGCCAGGTCCAGTAAGCTGTGCCGCTATTGTTGTCCGACCACACCTCACCATTGACGCGGGCCATCATGCGCAGGTTCCCGGGGTCTATCTCGTCGGGGGTCGCCAGGCACGGTCCCATGATGTTACAGGTATCCTTGCCCTTGACCGGTCCGAGTCCGCCGGCCAGCATCTCCTGCAACTGAATGTCGCGGGCGCTGACGTCGTTGTAGACGGTGTAGCCCGCGATGTACTCCTCCGCCCGCTCCCGGGGGATGTTCTTCCCCTCCTTGCCGATGTAGATACCGTATTCCAGCTCGTAGTCTAGCAGGTCGGTAAAGGCGGGCCAGGGGATGACCTCATCGGGGCCGATCACGGTGTCGGGGTTGCCCTTATAACAGACAGGTATCTCGTACCAGCCTTTGTCGAGTTGCCTCTTCCCGGAGAAGGTGGCGTGGCCCTCGAAGGCCAGGTAGTCGCGAATCGAATTGGGTCGCGGTATCGGCGCCATGAGCATGACCTCGTCCATCGCGTAGACGATCCTTTCGCCCTGGGGGCCGAGTAAGCCGCCCTTGTCTCCTCGTTCGGCCACGTAGTCGATCGTTAGCCGGGCACCCGCCCTGCCCTCTTCTCCCCTCAGGAAGAAGGCGATCATGTCGGGCGGGAGCAGCGCTTCGGCCAGTTCGTATGACTGCGTGGTGCTGTGTTTCTCGGCCAGATAGCAGGTATAGCCAGCATTCAGGTCGATGATCTTATCCCGGTGCATGGCGCCGATGCGCTGTATCTCGCCCACCGGAGTGGGAACTGTGAAGGTCACTAGCTTCATACGTTCCTCCTCTGGCCTGTGCCGCTTTCCATTATCAGACTTTCTTCTGCGAATGTCAATCGAATGTGGTGGCCGACTCCGTGAACAGGACCGGGCCAGGTTGACACGGCGGAACTCTGTGCCCTACAACTGAACAGAACCGGCCGGGATCGTCGCCGCAGATAGATGCTCAGTCGAGGACGCTGCCGCGGGTCGGGCCCGGCGGGTCCTGGCACGGTGCAGGCTCTCCGGCAGTCTGTCGGAGGTCGTACAGCATAGCAGACGGGATTTGACAGGAGAGTTGTTTTTCTTCTCTACGACGTGTAACATATGAGATGGAAGTCTCAGCAAAGGTAGAGTGGCATAGGACCTTGACGGGCAGATGAAGGCGGCGATAACGGTCATTCTAACAACTGTCGTGCTGGCATTGATCCTTTCTCCGTTGGCTGTGGCCGACGATAGCCAGACGGTAACCATTACCATGACAGGGGCCGCTGATATCGCTGATATCGGCATAAGCCTGAGCGTCACAGAATGGCCGCTGGGAGAGGTGGCGCCGGATCAGGCGTACTACACTACTCCCCCGATAGAGTGGTGTACCCTGACGGTCACCGGGAATTCTCCAGTGAATACCTTCATTGTTAGCCGAGATGCTGCATGGGCAGACAATCCCGGGGCTTACAAGTGGACGTTGAGCAATGACGGGAGCAACGGCGAGGACGTGTACGGGCTGTGGTTCCGTATATCAGGCGACACTTCACGAGGACCCCACGGAGATGGCTATGTACCGATCACCAAGGCTGAGAGCGAGTTCTGGCCCTATGATGGTGGCTCAAGCCTGGAACCGGGTGCCACCAGGAAGTTCGGACTGCTGTTGATTGCACCCAGCCACTTCACCGGCGGCAGGATGATGGAAACCCAGATAACCATATTCGCAGTGGCGCCAACGCCTTGACGGCAAGGCAGCAACCTCTCACAATCCCGACCGTCATCGACCTGACTCGAATGGCTCACACCCGGATCCACCGTAGCCGTTGGTAGTCATCCGATTCTGGCTGCTGTCGTCAATCGTGCATACCTGCGGGGGATGGAGAGGTAAATGAGTTGCGCCATGATCGGTGCCGTTTCCACGCCGAGCAGCGAATCAGAGGCCATCAAGGTCGTGTATGCATGACAGCTCGCAGGCAGTGACTATGCGTGAAAT
>JBLRXG010000033.1:0-9358 GCA_047920855.1 Dehalococcoidia bacterium
GTCAAGCTGATGGCTGTGATCGGACTCGCGACGGGCTTCCCACTGGTAATCCTGGCTATCGTACTGGCCGCCGTGATCGGCAGCCTGGTGGCGGTGGCCCTGATGATAGCCAGGAGAAGGCGATTTCGGGAGACACTTCCATTCGGACCCTTCCTGGCGGTCGCGACGATGATAACGCTGGTCTGGGGGAGTGACGTGCTGGGCTGGTACATGGGGCTGATGTCGGCCGGGGCCTTCAGGACTTCCTGAAGAGCCTGAAGAAACGGTCTTGATACTCGGAGAACACACCCCAGCGGTGAAGCTCGAGTACCAGTTCCGGTGCCCTTGAGAGGTTGCGGCTTACGCCTTCGAACAGTTCTTCGATGTAGTTGCGGGCGCCCTCGGGCACACCGCTCGAGTCGGTGTCTAGCAGGCCCCTGCTATCGAGATCCGCCATGTTGGAGCGCAGCGACCTGTTTGTCAATTCGTAGATGAACATGAGCAGAGATACGTCCCAGACCTCCTCCACACCTTTGATGATGGTGCTGAGACTATTCTGTTGCTCATCTATCCGGTTGTTGAGCTTGTCTATCACCTGTTGCGGAGGCTCAGAAACGACGTTCATGTCCTTCGGTTCGTTCTTGTAGCGGTAGAAGATACCGGACTCGTGCGGGCGCTCCCGGGCCAGCATGGCTATGTAACTCCTGGCCTGCTCGCTGAAACCCTCTACGTTGACCAGGTAGGCGGGCGTGACGATCCTGGGCCTCTCGGCGATCACCTTACCGTCCCTGACAACGCTGACGTTTCCCACCAGTTCGGTGACCACGTAGTAGTCGACCACGGAACTCCCGAAGGTGGACAGTTCCTGCCTGGGAGCGCGGACGAGTTCGGTATGCTCCAGCGCGTGCCTTATCCTGTCATCCATTTCCATTCACACGAACATCTTTATGCCATAGAAGTTGCGCCTCACCTGGTCGCTACCGGCGATTATGCTGCCTGCCTGAGTGGAGTGCCCCGGGACAATGTACTCCACGTCGAGTTGAGATAGCCTTTCGATGCTCTGCCTGAGCAACGAATGACTGCCGCCCGGGAAGTCCGTCCTGCCAACGCTGCCCGCGAAAACGACATCGCCGGTGAGCAGTATTCTCTCTCCCTCCAGGTAGAGAGAGATCGAGCCGGGGGAGTGGCCGGGTGTGAGGAGTACCTTGATGGCAGCCTTGTCGCCCCCGGTTCCAAGAGACAGATCACCCTCCTTCATGTAGAAGTAAGGGTCGACTCCCGGTGCCCTGCCGCCGAAAGCCTCAAAGAACATCCTTCCCGTCGTACGGTAGAACTCGTCTTCCTCGGCGGACAGCGTGAACAGGGCTCCGCCTTCTTTCACGACCAGTTCAGTCGCTTCGATGTGATCGAGATGGCAATGCGTCCCGATGACGAGGCCGACCTCTTCCATACTGAAGCCGTCGGATTGCAGAGCCCGAGTCAGCGAATCATAGCAGGGCTCGCCCAACTCGTTCCTGATGTGTCCGGGGTCCACCAGTACGTGCTGCCTATCGCCTCTCAGCAGGCCGGGCAGCAGCACAGTATTGCAGTTGTTCCCCCTGCCCTGCCAGATATAACAGCGGCAGTTCTCAGTCAGTTTGAAAGAGCTATGGTATTTCATCACCATGAACCCGGTCTGCCCTCCATCTCCGGTTGAAGCCGTCCCCGTTTCGCCATATTATAGGACAACTTGCGCTGTGAGTTCCAATAGCGGCAGGTGTGGGTCGGCGGTCGGCCTCGGTGCACGGAAGGACGCTCTACGCTGCAGGGATCACCCTGATCTCATCACCCACCATCACTCCCAGGAAGTCGCAGGCACTCCCGTCTCTGTACGATATCTCAAGATAGCCAGTGCTGCCGAGCAGGGCCATCACTCCCTTGTTCTGAGCGTAGAACTTACTGATGCCTTCTATGCAGCAACCCGCTACCTCGATCGCGACGTCTCTTCCCGGCAGGTCATTGCCCTTTATGTTGGCGATCAGGTTGCCAAAGCGGTCGATATGCAGAACCCGTCCCACCAGGCTGCCATCGGCGTCGCGAGATGGCTTCGAAACGGGAAGGACGTGCAGGGAGTCAACCTTCGTCCCGAACTCGTACATGGCGATGTCGAGCGACAGGCCTCCTGCCACCGGGGCAAAGACGTCTCTCCCGTGAAACGTCGGACTCACGGGCCGGCGCCAGAAGCGCGGGTCGCTGATTGCCACAACCTCAAGTCCTTTCTTCATGATGACACGCGTCAGCTTGCCTGCCGGTTGGGTCAGGGGCGTCTCGAGAGGAACCAGGTCATCAACCACGTAACTCAGAAGACCGTTGTCCGGCGCAACGAACAGGGCCGAGGGCGTCTTCAGTATTATGCCTTCGCGGTCGCTACCGACGCCGGGGTCGACAATAGCCACGTGGATTGTCTGCTTCGGGAAGCAGCGGTAGGCAGCATAGAGAATGAAGGCTGCCTGGAGGATGTTCTGCGGTTGGATCGAGTGGGTGACATCTACTATGCTGGCCTCGGGGTTGACGCTCAGGATGGCACCCTTCACAGAGGCAACGTAGGCATCGTCGTAGCCGAAGTCCGTGGTCAGGGTTATGATGGAACTCATATATGGATATCAGGCCGCGGTGGCAGCCAGAATCGCGAAAAGGACAAGCATGGCAATCAGGACGATGGTTAGCTTGAACAGCGTACTCTCCACCCCCCGACGCGTTCTGTACACCGAGTCGGCCTGTCCGAAGATGCCTCCTATGCCTCCGCCGCGCAACTGAAACAGCACTGAGGCAACAAGCGCTATCGCTATCACTATCTGTGCCACATAAAGAGAATCCAGCAATCTATTTCCCTCCTAGTTCCTGTACAATAATCTCTCTAACTATGCCCGGGTTGGCCCTGCCTCCGGTGGCTCTCATGACCTGCCCTATGATAAAGGTCAGTGCCTGCTGCTTGCCCGAGGCATAGTCTGCCACAGCATCGCTGTTCTCGGCCAGAACCCCTCTCACCGCCTCCCGGATCTCGTCCTTACCGCTGATCTGGCCCAGCTTCCTCTCGGCGACTACCTCATCTGCGGCCTTGCCGGTAGCGAACATCTCCTCGAACACGATCTTCGCACCCGGTCCGCTAATGGTTCCATCGTCGGCCAGGGCCAGCATACCGATGAGCTGTCGCGGGGCTATTTTAGCACGGTCGATCTCGATATTGGTAGCGTTAAGCAGCCTGCTGAAGTCTCCGAGCAGCCAGTTGCTCACGGCTTTCGCTTTGCCGGGGTTAACCAACTCCATGCACTTTTCGAAGTAGTCGGCCATACTCCGTGACGCGGTCAGGAGGCTTGCGTCATACAGCGAGAGCCCGAACTCCGACATGAACCGATCTCTACGGGCTACGGGTAACTCGGGAAGGCCGGCTCTGATCTGCTCTATCCAGTCCCTGTTCAGAACGAGCGGGGGCAGGTCGGGTTCGGGGAAATACCGGTAATCGCCTGCAAGCTCCTTGGTTCTCTGTGAAACCGTCCTGACCTCCTCCTCGATCCAGCCCCTGGTCTCCTGAATCGGCCTGCCGCCCTGCTCGAGCAGTTCCATCTGCCGCCGGGACTCGTACTCCAGCGCCTGTTGAACCGCCTTAAAGCTGTTCATGTTCTTGACTTCTGCCTTGGGCGTGAGCTCTCTGCTATTTGTGAGGCGTACGCTTATGTTGGCATCGCATCTGAAGCTACCCTCCTCCATGTTGCCCGTGGATACGCCCAGATAGCGCAGGATACTGCGGAGTTGAACGAGATAATCGCGGGCCTCAACCGGAGATGACATATCGGGCTCGCTGACTATTTCCATCAGGGGTACACCGGACCGGTTCACGTCTATCAGGCTGCAGTCCTTCTTGTGCCACAGTTTTGCTACGTCTTCCTCAATATGTACGTCCGTGATGCCGATCTTCTTCACCCCGCCATCGGAGTTGATGGTCAGCCATCCTCCCCGACCTATGGGAGTGCCGTGCTGAGAGATCTGGTAGCCCTTCATCAGGTCGGGGTAGAAGTAGTTCTTGCGGTCGAACTCCGTATACTCGGGGATCGTGCAGTTCAGGGCCAGGGCCGTCATGACTGTGTACTGAATGGCCTTCTCGTTGATGACGGGGAGGGTGCCGGGCATGCCCAGGCAGATCGGGCAGACATGGGTGTTGGGTGGGGCGCTGGCATAATCCGTGCTGCAGGAACAGAACATCTTGCTTCTGGTTAGCAGCTGGGCATGGACCTCGAGGCCGATGACGATTTCGTAGGTCATAGCTAGCGCCCAGTATACCAGTCTTATAGGGTAGGGGCAAGATAACAGGACAACCCACCGAATATAGGCTCAGACACCCACGCCACACCCTCAGGTGTCTCTCTCCCGTAGGGTGCAAGACCAGTCAACCCGAGGGGATTCGCAGCCCGGTGTTGCCCGTGTGGTCAGCCGCCACGACATGTTGCACAACCCCGCGGACATGCGCTATACTTCCTGCAGAGAGCTTCTTGGTGACTTTAGCGGAGTGGCCCCACCCGTTCCCATCCCGAACACGGAAGTGAAACGCTCCAGCGCAGACGATACTTGAGGGGCAACTCTCCGGGAAAATATGTCGTTGCCAGGGAGTTCTCACTGCTTTTCAATGAGGTCCAGGTCCAGCTCCATGCCGTCCCTGGCAGCTATGACCACTGCTCCCGTCTCGTCGCTCAGTCTCTTCGCCACCAGCCACGGCTTGGCCCGCCACATGGTCATGCCGAAGTGAGTCAGCACAGCTGCCCTGGGCTTCAGCGCCCGGATGATATCCCCGGCCTCAGGAAGTGAAAGGTGATCGATCGGTGCACCGGCACTCAGCCGCACTACGTTGATGATAACTGTCTCAGCCATATAATACCCGGTCAACCCCTCGAAATATCTGGTATCGGTGATCCAAGAGAAGGTATGACGAGGCGTCTCGAAGACGAATCCGTATGTCTCCACACCATGCTTGTGTCTGACAGGGGTCACAAACGAGACACCATCGATGCTGTAACGTCCACCATCCACCAACAACTGTATCTCCCGCGGATAGGCGCGCAAGTAGGACGAGATCACGGGGTCTTCATTCAGTGCATCACCGGGAGCGAAGACTGTACCCCTTCTCTTCGTACCTCCCTCGGTCATCGCCTCGATCATGATGTTGATATCCCCGCTGTGATCGAGATGTCGATGAGACAGGATGATCGCCTCGAGCTTTCCGGGGTCAAGCCCTCTAGCGATAGCCCGAACCAGGCAGCCCGGGCCGGGGTCAAATACTATCTGAGTGCCACACAGATTGAGCCATGCCCCTCCCGAAGCCAGGAGCTGACGGGCTACAACGAACCTTGCACCGGCAGTGCCCAGGAAAGTTATGACATCGCGCCGGTCAGCCATGCACGAATTATAGCAGGCAAGTCTGGTAGAATTGTCGGACGGTGGCAGAACCGGAAGCAGAGATCGCCCGACTGATGACGTTACTCCGGGAGGAGACCGGACGCGCGCTGACAATCGGCACAGCCGAGTCGGCTACCGCCGGGAAGATCTCCGACAGGCTAACCGGCATACCCGGAAGCTCAGAGTATTTCGCGGGCTCTGTAGTCGCCTACAGCAATTACCTCAAGGTCACCCTGCTAGGAGTGCAGGAAGCCACCATCGAGAATCACGGCGCCGTTAGCGAGCAGACTGCCGTAGAGATGGCTCATGGGGGAAGAAGGCTTATCGGCGTAGACGTATGTCTGTCTGACACCGGGATCGCCGGTCCCACCGGTTCCTCTACAGGGAAGCCGGTGGGCCTGTTCCACTTTGCCCTGGCTGCCGAGGACACCTGCATCACCGAGATGCGCGTGTTCACCGGAGGCCGTGACGAGAACAAGCAGGCGGCCGCCGAGACGGCACTGGGCATGCTGGTCAAGTACCTGTCAACCCAAGTGGGTCGGTAACAACAGTCCCGGCCTAACCGCCGGGTTCACTCTCGGATCTCACTCTCAGTAGCAGGAGAGAGGCGACCACTGCCAGGACAAGACCGTACAGGAATGTGGCTTCCGGTCCCAGCTTATCCCACAGCATACCGGCAACACAGCCACCGGGCAAGGCAACCAGACCCACAGATGCGTGAAATGTGCCCAGAGCAGTGCCCTTGAGGTGTTCGGGGGCCAAGTCAACGACGTATGCTCTCTGCACACTATCAAACATGGCAAACGATACGCCATATACTGCAAACAGGGGAAGTAGACCATAGATGTCGACTGTGAATACCAGGCCCAGAGAGACGAAGCCGAATGCTAGGTAGCTGGCAGCCAGCACGGGCTTTCTGCCTATCCTGTCCGATACCGACCCTGCCGGTATCGCTGCGACGACATAGACAACATAGAACAGCACGTACAGGAGTATCGCCGTCTGATCGGTCAGTCCGATGTCCTTCGCCCGCAAGAGCAGGAAGGCATATCCGAAGTGGCCGAGATAGAACACCGAAGCCGCGAATATCAACAGCCTGAGGTTGGCGGGCAAGGCGGTGAAGCTCACCCGCATAGTCAGCTTCGCCTTCTGCTGCTCTGTGATAGCTTTCGGCTCTCTGATAAGCAAGATGAACAATACCGCCCCTGCCCCGGGTATACTGGCCAGCAGGAAGATCCTTCCGTAGTCCGCACCCGTAACCGCCAGAAGAACAAACGCCAGGAGCGCACCTGCGACAGAGCCTATTCCATCCATAGCCCTGTGAAATCCGTAGGCCTTGCCCCTGACGCCCCGGTCAACCGACTCGGCCACGATGGCATCCCTGGGAGCGCTTCTAATGCCCTTACCCACCCTCTCAACCATCCTGATAGCGAGAACCAGGGGCCAGGTATTGGCCAGGGCAAACAGCGGCTTGGTGAGCGCCGACAGAGAATAGCCGATCAACACAAACGGCTTTCTCCTCTTCAATCTATCAGACCAGTAACCGGAGAAGACCTTTATCAGGGAAGCGGTCGTCTCGGCGGCACCCTCAACAATGCCTATCACCGAGGCTCCTGTGCCGAGGATAGTGACAAGGTAAAGGGGAATGAGCGGGAAGACCATCTGGCTGCTGAGGTCGGTGAAAAGGCTGACGAGTCCGAGCAAGAGGACGTTTCTCGTTATTCCCCTGAAGATCCCTCGCCTTCCCTGTTCGTTCACCTATTCCTTCCTAGCGTCCGCAGACCCATGTCGTGATCAGGTATTATGCACATGGACGGCGCCACAGGCAACACTGCGCCATTCTTGACAAGAAGCGGGCAGGCTTGTAGCATTGGGGGTCAGTCAATACACCTGGATACGATTGACCCCGTACTGAAACATGAGAATCTGCCTTCTGTCCTATCGCGGCAATCCTTATTGCGGGGGGCAGGGTATCTACATCTACTATCTGTCACGGGCTCTGCTGGAACTAGGCCACGAGGTCGATGTGATGGCCGGCCCTCCCTATCCTGAGCTTGCCGAGGGCATACAGCTACACCGCCTTGAGAGCCTTGAACTCTATGAGCCTGATAGATCGGCACTGAAGATCCTGTCTCGTCTGCACGATCCCATAAACCTGTACGAGGTGCTGTCGGTCGGTACCGGAACTTTCGCTGAACCTCTCACATTCAGCCTACGGGCCTACCGGAAGATAAAGGCGCTTATGGCAGAGAGAAGGTTCGATATCATCCACGACAACCAGTGTCTGGGGTACGGCCTGCTCTTACTAAAGCGCCTGGACATCCCGGTTGTGGCCACCATTCACCATCCAATTCCCATCGACCGTGACATGGCAATCGCTCAAGCCAGGTATCCGTGGCGAAAGCTCCTCATCCAGCGCTGGTACGCGTTCTGCGGCATGCAGGGTCGGGTGGCCCGGCGCCTGGAACGGATCATCACCGTGTCGAACAGTTCGGCCCGTTCGATTGAACAGGCCCACCGAGTTAGCCGGCACCAGATGAGGGTTGTACACAACGGGATCGACACCGAACTCTTCCGCAGGGTCAATGGCGTTCCCAAGCGTCCCAACAGCCTGGTGCTGGTCAACAGCGGAGAGCAGTCACTGAAGGGAGTGCCCTATCTTCTTAAGGCACTTCGCATGCTGAGAGACGGCACTGACATCAGGCTGACCATTGTCGGAAGTCCTGTTCCCGAGGGCCAGTATCTCAGGCTGATAAAGCAATACGGAATCGAAGATATGGTCACCTTCACAGGCAGGGTGAGTGTCGACCGACTGGTCAGGGAGTATGCTACAGCAGAGATGTGTGTAGTTCCGTCGCTCTACGAGGGTTTCGGGCTTCCTGCCGCGGAGGCGATGGCCTGCGGTCTTCCCGTGGTATCCACCACGGGAGGCGCGCTTCCCGAGGTGGTGGGACGGGACGGAGAGGCCGGGCTCCTGGTACCGCCGGCGCAGCCCGAGGCACTTGCCGCGGCTATCAGAAGACTCCTCAGCAATGCCTCTCTGCGGGAGAAGATGGGCGAGGCAGGGCGCAAGAGGATCGAGAGTGAGTTCACGTGGCGACGGGCAGCACAGAGGACAGTTGAAGTGTACCGGGAGGTGACGTGAATGCTCACCGTCGACTACAGCTTGCTGGGAATTCAGGACGGTGAGCGCATTCTGGATATCGGATGCGGTACAGGCAGGCATAGCTGGGAAGCCTGCCGGCAAGCCTGCTGCAACGTATATGCTCTTGACATCGATGGAGAGGAACTCCTGCGAGCCAGGGGTGTCCTCGGTGCTATGGATAGACAGGGAGAGTCGAGGGGGCAGTGGGGTCTACTTCGGGGAAGCACCCTGAGCCTTCCCTTCAAGGAAGGGGTTTTCGACAAGGTCGTCTGCTCCGAAGTGCTGGAACATGTACCGGATGACGTGCAGAGCATTAAGGAGATGGCCAGGGTGCTGAAGGACAGGGGCATAGCCGCTGTAAGCGTCCCCAGCTACCTCCCCGAAGCTATTTGCTGGCGAATATCGTCTGCGTACCATGCCCGTGCCGGCGGCCATGTACGAATATACAGGTCGGGGCAGCTGATCCCACCCCTCAGCGCGAGCGGGCTGCACGTTTATGCCACGCGCCGCAAGCATGCCCTGCACTCTTTCTACTGGATCTTGCGCTGCCTTTTCGGAGTGAACAATGAGAAGGCTCCCCTTCCTTCGCTTTATCACAGATTCCTGGTCTGGGATATGAAAACCAACAGCAGGCTGGTTCGATGGCTCGATTCCTTCCTTAACCTTTTCTTCGCGAAGAGCATGGTACTGTACGCAACCAAGAACGAGAACGAGAGGTAGTTACGTGGATCTGAGGCAAGAGTTGACACGGTCAGAGATCGAGTACCTGATAGAGCAGCAGGCCGACCATATCGGCCGCACCCAACT
>JBLRXG010000034.1:0-8999 GCA_047920855.1 Dehalococcoidia bacterium
GACTCCCTGGACGTGGTGCAGGCACTGGTGGCGGTGGAGGAGCTCTTTGAGATCGAAATCCCTGACGAAGAAGCTCAGAAATTCCAGAACTTCGGCGATTTCGTTTCTTACGTAGAAAGCCGGGTATCGCAGGCGGAGAAGGTCTAGCCATGTCCCTCGAAGGGAAGCTGGCCCTGGTGACAGGAGGTGGTCGGGGCATCGG
Organism: Dehalococcoidia bacterium; assembly: GCA_047920855.1. Classification (GTDB taxonomy): domain Bacteria; phylum Chloroflexota; class Dehalococcoidia; order GIF9; family AB-539-J10; genus RBG-13-51-36. The sequence goes on from JBLRXG010000034.1 coordinate 203, forward strand.
CAAGGCCATTGCTCTGAAGCTGGCGTCGCAGGGCGCCGATGTCATCGTCAACTTCTTCCGCCACCGCGAGACCGCTGCTGAGACTGCTAAGGAGATCGGGGCTCTGGGCGTTAAGTCGGAGACGATCCGTGCCAACGTGGGCGACCCCGCGAAGATCGACGAGATGTTCGATACCATCGAGAGCAAGTTCGGACGTCTCGACATACTGATCAGCAACGCAGCCTCAGGAGTGGGTCGGCCGGTGATGGAGGTTGATACCAAGGCCTGGGAATGGACGATGGACATCAACGCCAGGGCTCTTCTGCTGTGTACCCAGAGGGCAGCAAGGCTCATGGAGGGGCGAGGTGGCAAGGTAGTCAGTATCTCCAGCCTTGGTTCGCTCTATGTGTTGCCGAACTACACTGTTGTCGGAGTCTCAAAAGCCGCCCTGGAAGCACTCACTCGCTACCTGGCGATAGAGCTCGCGCCTCAGAACATCTGCGTGAACACTGTGGCTGCCTCGGCGGTGGAGACGGACGCCCTGAAGTTCTACTTCAAAGAGGGACTGGCAAACGCAAGTCATTATCTGACTCCGGCCGGAAGAATGGTTACTCCGGAAGATGTTGCCAGCGTGGTTGCCTTCCTGTGTAGCGAAGAAGCCTTCATGATTAGAGGACAGACCATAGTGGTTGATGGTGGTACCTCGGTGGGGCTGTTCGCATCCGCCGGAAAGGGGGGAGAATGAGCACACCGGCGCCTTCCGATAGCTCCATGAGTTCCTGGGGAACGATGAAGATACCGAGAGTGGTTATCACCGGCATGGGCACGATCAACCCCCTGGGGCTGAATGTGGATGAGTTCTGGCAGGGCCTTGCTGCGGGAAGGCCTGCCTTCAGTCCCATTACCCGCTTTGACCCCACTCCTTTCCGGGTCAAGGTGAATGCCGAGGTGAAGGACTTTGATCCGTCCAAGTACATGGACCTGAAGGTAGTCGATCGAACCTCAAGGACCATTCAGTTCGCCGTTGCCGCCGCCAAGGAAGCGGTGGAGTCGTCGGGGCTGGACATGAGCGCGGAGGACCCCGAGCGAGTTGGTGTCATTATCTCTACGATGACCGAGCAAGGGTACGTGGTGCGTGGATGGGAGACCTACCTGAAGGTGGGGCCGCGACGGGCCGACCCTCTTTTTATCACGAGGTCGACGCCTAGCGGTGCATCGATGCAGGTGGGGATGATGCTGGGTGCCAAGGGACCCAACGGCGCCGTCAATAGCCTCTGCGCCAGCGGCACAGATGCCATTGGCACGGCTGCGAACTTCATCCGCCTGGGATATGCCGATGCGATGATCGCGGGAGCTTCAGACTCAAGCCTCGAGCCCGTGAGCGTGGCAGGGATAGACGTCCTGGGAGCCCTTTCCCGTGAGGCAGACCCCGCCAAGGCCTGCCGCCCGTTCGACCTTAATCGCAACGGTTTCGTCTACGGTGAGGGATGCGGGTTGGTTATCCTGGAAAGCTATGAGCACGCGGTGAAACGGGGCGCGAACATACTGGCGGAGGTCGCCGGTGTGGGCTGGTCCTTCGATGCCTACGACTCAACAGCTCCAGCTCCCGAGTCTGAGGCGTACGCTATGCGCACCGCCCTGCGATATGCCGGAGCAAAGCCCGAGGATGTGGACTACATCAACGCCCACGGCACCAGCACCAAGCTGAATGATGCATGCGAGACCAAGGCCATAAAGATGGTACTTGGCGATCATGCCTATGAGGTGCCCATAAGCTCCACCAAGTCCATGATCGGCCACATAATCACCGCCGCTGGCGTGGTCGAAACGATCGCCGCGGTGCTCGTCATGAACAAGGGTTACATCCACCCCACCATCAACTACGAGACCCCCGATCCCGACTGCGATCTGGACTACGTTCCCAATGTTGGTCGCAAGGCACGGGTTAACCTCATTTTGAAGAACAGCTTTGGTCTGGGCGGTGAGAACTGCTGCCTGGTGATCAGGCGAGTTGGTGACTGAAGAAGACACATGGAACTAGAAGGCAGAGTCTCTCTGGTCACCGGTGCCTCTCGCGGAATAGGCAGGGCAATATCCCTCAAGCTGGCCGGGCTCGGCTCTAAGGTGGCGGTAAACTACGTCGCCATTGAGGAAAGGAACAAGGCCGATGCGGATGCCGTGGTCAAGGAGATAGCCGATGGCGGCGGCGAGGCCGTGGCCCTGGAGGGAAACGTGAGTGATAGCGAGGCGGTTAAGGCCATGGTCGAACAGGTGGCTGAGAGGTGGGGTAAGATCGACATCCTAGTGAACAACGCTGGCATAAACAGGGATACTCTCCTCCTTAGGATGTCCGATGATGCTTGGGACGCCGTGATCGACACCAACCTCCGGGGTGCCTTCCTGTGCACCAAGTTCGCGGTGAAGCACATGATGAAGCAGCAATGGGGACGCGTCATAAGCCTGTCGTCCGTCGTGGGCAGGGTGGGCAACGCAGGGCAGAGCAACTACGCTGCCTCCAAAGGGGGGATCATCGCTTTCACCAAGAGCGTGGCCCGCGAGATGGGTTCCCGAAACATCACTGTGAATGCAATAGCTCCCGGCTTCATAGTCACCGAGATGACGGACAGGCTGCCCTCGGAGACGCGGGAAGGACTGCTGTCCATGATACCCCTCGCCCGGCTGGGTCAACCCGAGGACGTAGCAGAGTTGGTGGGCTTCCTTGCCAGCGACAGAGCGGGCTATATCACGGGACAGGTCATCACCATCGACGGCGGGGCGTTTCCCTAGACCCCGTCCTTCGCAAAGGGCCTGTTCCGGATCACTGTAGTGATGCGATTTGCTAGATGTGCCGGTCGAACGCAGACCAGACTGCGACTTGGGGCGTGCGCACCCCGCATCTCCAACCAATCCCACCCATCGTGAGTTATCATGCGACTGCTGGTACCGACTAACTGGGACCCGGCCCTGTTAGAGCCCTTAGGCAGGCTCGAAGCAGGCATAGACCTGTACGGTGTGCTATCCACCTCGCTAATCGGCACCGGCGGGTCGAGCCCCGAGAACGTCGATATGGCCAAGGGGCAGGCTGAGGAGTACATCAGACAGGCTCATGCCGCGGGGTTGAAATTCGACTATCTCCTGAACGCTCCCAGCATGAGTAACATGGAGTGGGACAGGGGCACCCATCGGGAGTTGCTCGAGCACCTGGACTGGATCTGCAGCATCGGCGTCGATAGCGTTACCGTGACCATCCCCTACCTGGTCGAGCTCATCAAACGTCAGTTCCCACAGCTCAAGATCCGCATATCGACCATAGCCCATGTACACAATGTGGCGCGGGCCCGGTTCTTCGAGTCGCTGGGCGCAGACTCGATCAACCTCGACTTCCACGTGAACCGCGAGTTCAGGACCCTCAAGGGCATCACCGATGCGGTGAAGTGCGAGATCATCCTGCTGGCCAATAACCTCTGCCTCTATCAGTGTCCCTACGAATACTATCATCATGACGGTCTGGGACACGCCAGCCAGAGCTACAATCCGGTCGAGGGCTGCTATGTAGACTACTGCACGATCCGCTGTACTCTGGACCGGCTGAAGGACATGTCCCAGAACATCAAGTGCCGCTGGATCAGGCCTGAGGATCTGCACCTCTACGAAGAGATCGGCATCCAGATGTTCAAGATCAGCGGGCGGGCTATGCCCACCGAGAAGATACTGAAGGCCGCCACTGCATACTCGTCGCGCCATTACGATGGCAACCTGCACGATATACTGAACGTTCTCACTCCCAAGATAGGGTTCATCAACGCCGGCCCGCCTGGCACCCGGACACACACCCTTGCGCCGCCACCCGAACTCCACATCGACAACCGGGCGCTGGATGGTTTCATAGGCTTCTTCCGCAAGCAAGACTGCCTCTCCGAATGCGGCCACTGCGATCACTGCCGGAAGACGGCGGAGACCGTCATACGGTTCGACCGCAACGAACTGGAGGAGTACATAACCATGCTGACCGGAATGCTGGACAGCCTGTCGGGCAGCGAGGTCTTCGAGGCCGGACCAGAGAACAACAATAACCCTCGCCAGCACCGGTAGTACGCGTATTGTCGAGTCGACCGATCCACTAGCTGGACCTTGTTGCCCATGCCGGCGTCGGTATCAGACCAGTTCATCGCAAGAGATCGAGGCTGTTGGCAACGGCGCAGCCTTCTGCCTCAGCAACTTTGACAAACTCGCGCGGCATGTGCTAAAAAGGGTAGCGAGGTTCTTGTGTTACGGCAGGAGAGATCCTGTACAGGGAGCCGAAGGTGCAAGGGGCGGGGGGTTGAATCCCAGCCCCGAAACTCTCAGGCAAAAGGACTGCCGTAGACCGAATCCCTGGAAAGACCTCAGCGGGAGGTCACCGACGGGGCAAGTCCGCCGCTGTTGCGTGTGGATAATCTCTCAGGGTAAGAAACAGGGGGAGAATTCGTCAGAGACGAATTCTCCTTTTTGCTTGACCGGGAGACGGCAGGAACAAGCTTGAGCACTGATATGCGAGCAATTGGATGAAGGAACCGCTGAAGAAAACGCCCCTGAACAGGGTGCACCACCAGCTGAAGGCAAGGATGATAGACTTCGCCGGATGGGAGTTGCCGGTCTGGTACACCTCGGTACTGGAGGAGCATAAGACCGTTCGCTCTGCGGCCGGCATCTTCGACGTCTCCGACATGGGGCGGGTCTGGGTGACCGGGAGGAGGGCCGGCGCATTTCTCGACCGGATACTGACCAGGTCAGTGCAGACACTGGAGCCAGGCTCATCCATGCTTAACATGATGTGCCTGGAGGATGGCGGTATACTGGACGACCTGTGGCTGTTCCGCGTCGAAGCCGATCGCTATTTGGTAGTATGGAACGCAGCCAATATCAGGGAGAAGCACGACTGGCTATCTCGCTGGTCGGGATCTGATCCCGAGATCACCATTGAGGACGTATCCGCAGACACCGCCATGGTAGCCGTTCAGGGTCCGACGGCGCGCGAACTGATAAGCCTGCACAGCGTGGTTGATCTGCCCCGGTTCGGTTATTCGCGTACGAAGATAGGCGGCATCGATGCCCTTGTGGCCAGAACAGGATACACGGGGGAGGACGGTTTCGAGATGATCACTGCCGCTGGAGACGGCGTGCCGCTATGGGAATCGTTCATCGAGCAAGGCGTTAGACCCTGCGGCCTGGGAGCACGCGACAGCCTCAGACTCGAGGCCGGCATGTTGCTTTGCGGACAGGATATGAACTCCAGCACCAATCCTTTCGAGGCAGATCTGGGATGGCTGGTCGATCTTGACAGGGACGACTTCGTGGGCAGGAAAGCTCTGCTCGAGATCCAACGACAGGGCATCAGTCGTAAGCTCATAGGCTTTCAGATGGAGGGTCGGGAGATAGCCCGACCAGGCCACCACATTCTCAAGTCCGGCCAGGAGGTCGGTATGGTTACCAGTGGAGGACATGCGCCGACCCTGGGCGTCAACATAGGCCTCGGTTATGTTCCCATCGAATCATCAGCTATCGGGACCGGGATCGAGATCTTGATTCGTAACAGACCGGTACCGGCACGGATAGTCAACAAGCGATTCTATAGATTCTATAAGAGAGGAGTGTGAGATGAACCCGAAGGAATACAGGTATACGAAAGACCACGAATGGCTGTGTCTGGAACAAGGCAACAATGGAAAGATGGGGCTTGCTAACTACGCCCAGACCCAGCTCGGCGACATCGTCTTCCTCGACCTGCCGGCGCCGGGCACTCAGGTCGAGCAGTTCAAGAAGATGGGCGAGGTCGAATCGGTGAAGGCGGTCTCCGATCTCTTCTCGCCGGCCAGCGGCAAGGTGTTGGAGATCAACCAGAGCGCCGTCGATGAACCCAAGCTGGTAAACGAAGATCCCTATGGCGCTGGTTGGCTGGTCAGACTGGAGCTCACCGACCCGTCGGAGATCGACGCGCTCATGAAGAGCGAGGATTACGACAGATACGAGGCTGAAGCATCTGCATGATGTGCAGAACACAGAGAGGATGACAAGTAGAATGCCGTTACCCTATCTACCAAATACCGAAGCCGACCGCAAGGCCATGCTCCGCGAGATTGGAGTGGACTCTGTGGACGAGCTGTTCCGGGATATACCGGAGGAGTTCCGCAATCCCGAGTTTGCCCTGCCCCCTCCCCTATCCGAGCTTGAGCTGAAGAAGGAACTGGGCCGTTTGGCAGGCTCCAATGTAAGTCTGGATGACTATGCCTGTTTCTTGGGAGCCGGCAGCTACCGGCACTTCATCCCGAGCGTGGTGGATCACATCATCAGTCGGAGCGAGTTCTACACTGCCTACACGCCCTACCAGGCGGAGGTAAGTCAAGGCACGCTGCAGTCTGTGTATGAGTACCAATCTCTTATCTGCCAGCTCACAGGAATGGAGGTGAGCAACGCCGGCATGTATGATGGCAGTACCTCCGCCGCAGAGGCCGCCATGATGGCCTGTGCCATAACCAACCGGAGCAAGGTCGCGGTCTTGGTCAGCGTGAACCCGACGTACCGGGAGGTGCTGGATACCTACTGCCGGGGCAAGGGTCTTCCTCTTGTCACGGTCGAGTCGGACGAAGACAGCCTTCCGGCCGACTGCGCCTGCCTCATCGTACAGCAGCCGAACTTCTTTGGGCACTTTGAACCACTGGAGAAGTATGTCAGGATGGCACACGATGGCGGTGCTCTCCTCATCAGCATAGTTGACCCCATCTCCCTGGGCATGTACAGGCCCCCGGGAGACTACGACGTTGACATCGTCGTCGGCGACGGACAGCCGCTGGGCATTCCTGTGAGCCTCGGCGGTCCATATCTTGGCATCTTCGCCTGCCGGAAGGACTATGTGCGCCGGATGCCGGGCAGGATCATCGGCAAGACCGTGGATGTCGATGGCAACCCGGGCTACGTGATGACCCTTGTCACCCGTGAGCAGTATATTCGCCGGGAGCGGGCCACATCGAATATCTGCACCAGCCAATCACTGATGACGCTGGCGGCAACCGTATACCTTGCAGCGTTGGGTAAGACGGGCCTCAGGCGTGTAGCCGAACTGTGCTATCACAAGTCCCGCTACGCTGCCAGGGCGATAGGAAAGCTGAAAGGATATTCTCTGGTTTTCTCACAGCCTTTCTTCAAGGAGTTCGTCGTGCGATGTCCTGTACCTCCATCCCGTATCAACGAAGCCCTTCTTAAGGAGAGGATGATCGGCGGTCTGGACATAAGCCAACTGATAGACAACGGCATGCTGCTCTGCGTAACCGAGGTCAACACCAGGCACGAGATAGACAGGCTGGTGAAGACGCTCGGGTCGTTGTAGAAGGAACGAGATATGAAACGTCACAGTCTACTACCCGACATAAGCAAATCCGGCAGGATAGGCTGCACCCTCCCCGAACTGGATGTGCCGCAGGGCGAGATGCCGGCCGAAGGGCTGCTCCGCGAGGAACTGGAGATACCGGAGGTGAGCGAGGTCGACCTCGTGAGATACTTCACGGCCTTGAGTAAGCTCAACTACGGTGTTGACAGCGGCTTCTATCCCCTGGGGAGCTGCACCATGAAGTACAACCCGAAATGGCACGAGGACGTATCCAGGCTGCCAGGCTTTGCGGCGATACACCCGCACCAGCCCGAGGAGTCAGTGCAGGGAGCGCTTGAACTGATGTTCCGGCTGCAGGAGTATCTTTCTGAGGTTACGGGCATGGATGCTACCAGCCTCGTACCGGTAGCCGGGGCGCACGGTGAACTGGCCGGCCTGCTGATGGTAAAGGCTTACCACGAACACCGCGCAGACATGAAGCGCCACAAGATACTGCTGACAGATTCATCCCACGGAACGAACCCCGCCAGCGCCGCCATGTGCGGAATGGAGACGGGAGTTGTCGCCTCCGACGAGAATGGAGACCTGGATCTGAAGAGCCTCGACTCTATGATGAATCAGGAAGTGGCTGCTCTGACCCTGACCATGCCCTCCACATTGGGGCTGTTCGATCCCAAGATCGCAGAGATAGCCAAGCTGGTTCACGACAGGGGCGGCCTACTGGGTGGCGACGGAGCAAATCTGAACGCTCTTCTGGGCAAGGCCAGGTTCGGTGATCTCGGTTTTGACTACGTACAGCTCAATCTTCACAAGACTTTCAGTACGCCCCATGGCGGCGGAGGACCCGGCTCAGGCCCCGTCTGTGCCAGACAGAATCTAGCCGATTTCATGCCGACTCCCCTCGTGGTCGAAGACGGCGGCCGTTACCGGTTCGTCTCGCCTTGCAGGACAATAGGAAGGATCGCTTCCTTCTACGGCAACTTCGGTGTGATGGTCAAGGCTTATGCCTACGCGCGTTCGCTGGGAGCCGAGGGGTTGAGGCAGATCAGCGAGGACGCCGTACTGAACGCGAACTACCTGAAGGAGAAACTGAAGGAACACTATCACCTGCCCTACGACCGGATCTGCATGCACGAGGTGGTGTTCTCTGGCAAGAAGCAGAAGGCAAAGGGAGTATCCACGCTGGACATCGCCAAGCGGCTGCTTGACTATGGCCTTCATCCACCTACTGTGTACTTCCCCCTCATCGTCAGCGAGGCGCTCATGACCGAGCCCACAGAGACCGAGAGCAAGGAGACACTGGACGAGTATATCGCGGCTATGAAGGAAATCGCCAGGGATGCCGAGGAGAACCCGGAGGTTCTGCACTCCGCTCCCCGTAACACCCCCATCAGGCGACTCGATGACGCAAGGGCTTTCAGGCAATTGGACCTGCGCTGGGAGATGAAGGGCGGG
>JBLRXG010000035.1:0-8889 GCA_047920855.1 Dehalococcoidia bacterium
CCAGATGCTTCTTCAGTCTCTGTGAGAGCTGCTCAACCTGGTTCAGGGCGTTCTGGGTGTCTTCTATCTCAGTCGTTATCTTGAACAGGGTTATGCTGTGACGCTCGTCGAGATCGTGTTCAAAATCGGCCAGATCCTCTATTCCGACCTCTGCCATCAGCTTGGATAAGAGGCTGTCTTCTCTGTTTTCCTGCTCTTTTGAGAGTTCGTCAAAGGACTTCATGTTATCAGCCCCCTTTCTCTGCATCTGTAGCGACGGTTGCGGAATCTTACCACACCGGAACCCATCAAACAAGGCCGCTTGATGGGGCCTGCCGAGTAGCAGAACGGGCAGAGCCCGTGCGGTGTAGTTATCTTCTCTTTCCCCGGAGCAAGACCGTTCCGGCAATCGCAATTGCCGTCATGAAGATCGACACTCCGGCAAGGGTGACTGAGAACTGATACGAATCGATGAAAAAGCCCAGCAGTATCGTTATCGTCGGCCCCCCCCGACTGATCATGTAGTAGAGTCCGAGAACGGTGGAACGTTTAGCTGGCGAAACGTGGCCTATTATGTAAGACTCGACAACCGGCATGCCTACATGCATGGTAGTGCCCATGAGGAGAAGGACGGCGTAGAGGCTCACTCCGAGTGACACGTGATTGAGCAGGTAGATCGCTGGGCCCGAGAGAAGGCCTACTGCGATGATGACGGGAACCCTTCCCAGGCGGTCGGACAGATAACCTCCCAGAGGGCCGCCCCATATACCTCCGAAATACGCGACTGACAGGAGGGCAGCGCCCTGCTCCTCGGCTGCGCCCAGAACGTCGACAGCGTAGAGAGGAACAAGCGCGAGAGTAGACTGGATCAAGACCATACTCGCGATACCGACTGCGACGAACGACAGCAACTGGCGGAGGTCAGTAGAATCCGGCTGCGCTGCCGGAACTCCGGCTCCCTTCGCCGCGGGTGTCCCTGCATAGCCCGCCTTACCCAGGAGGAGGTAGAACACAATGCCCAGACATAGAGTCGGTATGGCTACAGTTATGAATGTGCCCCGCCATCCGAGAGCGCCGGCGATAGCCGCGGCGATTAGCGGCCCCAGGAAGAAACTGGCCGTTCCCCCTATCTGGTGGAGTCCCAGCGCCCTCCCCCGGTACTCAGGTCTCACCGAGGCGGACACGAGAGGTGATGCTGAGGGATGATATCCTCCTCCCGCAATGCCCATCACCACCAGCATGACTGCCATGAAGACGTAGTTCGGCGACATTCCGACAAGAAGGCCCGCCAGGGCTACCCCTGCCACGCCGATAGCGAGGACGACCCTGGAGCCGAGGCGATCGGCGGCCAGTCCTCCCGGAAACTGGCTTATGCCGTAGGCGATGCTGTACGCCGAGACCAATGCACCGGCACGGGTATATGACAGAGCCAGATCGTGCCGGATGAAGGGGAGCAGCGGCGGGAGCAAAGCCATCATCAGGTGATGGCCGAAGTGAGCTACCATGAACAGCGGTAACAATCCGGTCACAAACGCAAGAAACCTGCTGCGATTCTTGATTTTCGTAACCCTTTCGAACTGCTTCGTATGACGGCTGCGGCCAGAACAGGATTATGTGTTCTTTGCGGCGGTGCTGTCAACAGCCGGACATCTACAATGTCACGGGGATGTGAGGTTACACGATTATGAAAATCGGCGTGGTTGCTGTATATTTCAAGCTGCAATCCCCTGTTCAGGTGATATCAGTCCATGTCTGAGTTCAGAGTAGTCTCCGATTTCGGCCTTACCGGCGACCAGCCGCAGGCGGTCGATAAGCTGGTCGAGGGTCTGGCGCAGGGGGTCCGGGAGCAAACGCTGCTCGGAGTCACCGGCAGCGGCAAGACGTTCACCATGGCGTGTGTGATCGAGAGGGTGCAGAGGCCGACCCTGGTCATCTGCCACAACAAGACGCTGGCCGCCCAGCTGGTGACGGAGTTCAAGGAGTTCTTTCCGGATAACGCGGTGGAGTATTTCGTTAGCTACTACGACTATTATCAGCCTGAGGCCTATATTCCCAGTACCGACCTGTATATTGAGAAGGAGACCGATGTAAACGAGGAGATCGAGAAACTGCGGCACGCCGCTACCAGGGCCCTGTTCACGCGGCGGGACGTAGTCATCGTCGCCTCGGTGTCCTGCATCTACAGCCTGGGAGAACCGGAGGAATACCAGAGCTTCGCCCTCAGTATCGAGAAGGGCAGGCGGTATGATCGGGATGACATCATCCGTCGCCTGGTGGATATGCAGTATGAACGGAACGACTATGACTTCACGAGGGGCAGATTCCGCATTCGGGGGGACACCCTGGAGATCCAGCCCGCTTACGAGGAAACTGCGCTCAGAGTCGAGTTCTGGGGCGATGAGATCGAGCGAATCGTGGAGGTTTCTCCTCTCACAGGCGAGGTTCTCTCTCAATGCGACCAGGTGGATATCTACCCGGCGAAGCACTTCGTCACCTCTCGCGACAAATTGACCGCGGCGATCGCGGACATCAGGACTGAGATGCAGGAGAGGATAGGAGAGTTCAGAAGGCAGGGTAAGCTGCTCGAAGCGCAGAGACTTGAGGCTCGCACCAACTACGATGTGGAAATGCTTCAGGAGATGGGATACTGCGCCGGGGTGGAGAACTACTCGCGGCATCTCCAGCGACGGGCACCGGGTAGCAGCCCATGGACGCTGATGGATTACTTCCCCCGGGACGCCCTCCTCTTTATAGATGAATCGCACATGACTCTACCTCAGATACGGGGCATGTACCATGGAGATGCGTCCCGGAAGCAGACGCTGGTAGATTACGGCTTCCGTCTTCCTTCAGCTCTCGACAATCGTCCCCTGAACTTCGATGAGTTTGACAGGCGCATCAATCAGGTCGTCTATGTGTCTGCCACGCCGAAACCGTACGAGTATGAACGGAGTCAGCAGGTTGTTGAGCAGCTTGTCCGCCCCACCGGCCTGCTGGAGCCCACGGTCGAGGTCAAGCCGGTGAAGGGGCAGATAGATGACCTCCTTGGTCAGATAAGAAACAGGGTGGCAAGCGGAGAACGGTGCCTGGTCACCACCCTCACCAAGAGGATGGCCGAAGAACTGAGCGACTACCTGAAGGAGATGGAGGTCAAGACCCACTACTTGCACTCGGAGGTGGATACTCTGGAACGGGTGGAGATACTCCGCGACCTCCGCCTTGGCGTCTATGATGTGGTTGTGGGCGTCAACCTCCTGCGGGAGGGGTTGGACTTGCCCGAAGTGAGCCTCGTCGCTATTCTGGACGCTGACAAGGAGGGCTATCTCAGATCGGAGGAGGCGCTGATACAGACAATGGGCCGCGCCGCCAGGAACCTGAACGCTCATGTCATAATGTACGCCGACACCACTACCAGGTCTATGCAAAGAGCCATAGATGAGATCGGCCGCCGCCGCAAGGTACAGGAAGCATACAACAGCGAGCACGGCATAACACCGCAGGGAATCAAAAAAGCGATCAGGGACATAACAGAGAGGATCCAGATCGTCGCCGAGACGAGAACCCCCTATTCCGCTGATCCTATGTCGAGGAGGGATCTCAGCCGTCTCATAAAGCAACTGGAGGGCGAGATGAAGGCGGCGGCCAGGAACCTGGAGTTCGAGAAGGCTGCTATGATTCGCGACCGCATCATCGAACTCAGGAAAGACGAGACCCTGATCCTGCCCATCGTGAAGCGGTAGTCAATATACCCTTTCATCCTAACGGCAGCGTCCTTCAGGCTATCCGGCGTTCCCCGTTTCTTCAGCACGTCTCCGTGAAGCAGTTGACACCCCAGCTTCCATAACGAGTATACGGCACGGCTGAGTTGTGTCTGCCATCGGCAGCCGGATTGCAGTGCCGTAGATACTCCGTGAGAATGCAGAGGTTCCCCGGCCGGTAGCCGTTACTGCGCAAACCGGTACTTATGTAATGCAGTGCCCGGTACTCACGGGTCATTGACGCTTCACAGCCAATGAGCGATAGTATAGTTCGGTATAGCTAAGTAGTCTCACGAGAGAGATATATGCCTGTTGTTGTAAACGATCAGACCTACTACAGAACTGCCGAGGTCTGCCGGATCGCCGGAATCAGCAGAAGCACCCTCTTCAGGTGGCTCAGAGAGGGGATAGTCTCCGATATCGCATTTCGGGACTGGCGTGGTTGGAGGCTGTTCACTACAGATCAGGTGGAAGCCATCAGGATGAAGACCAACTATGTCGCTGCCATGGACGGGAGAAACTGATGGCAGACCTGCGAAGACGCCGATACGGCAGAGTGAGGCATTGGAGGGGGAACAGCTGTGTCTTCCCAGGATCGTCCGGTCAGACTGCGTGAGACAACGGACTGCATATGAAGAAGTATGAGACGCCGGTAAGGAGAAAGGTCCTCTCAGGTGCCGTGGCCCTGGCCGCGGTCGTCACGCTTATCTTCGGCATAGATGCCCTCAGGGAGGGCCTGATCGTACTCGCTGCTGTTGATCTCTTTGTGTCTGCTATCTCGGCGGGCATCATACTGGCCATGCGCAGGAGGCCCGATTCAGTGATCCCCAACTGGGCCTTTACTGTGATCATGACCTCCTTCTTTGTGTACCTGTTCGCCAGCGGCGGGCACGGGGGTACTGGCCTTCTATTCATGCTTCTAATCCCTCTGGCAACCCCCTTGTTTCTGGGTTGGAAGGGAGGTGCCGCCGTTTCACTGGTCGGTTTGGCGGCCTGTGCCGGAGTGGCCGTTTGGGGGAGTGTCGTATCACCCCTGCCCGGCATTCCCGCGGGCCCGCTTCTGGCAAGACTGAGCGCCATATATCTCGTTGCTCTTGTTCTTGCCGGCCTGTACGACTCCGGGATGCAGAGGGCACACAGGGAGGAGTCCAGGGCCAAGGAGGCCCTGCAGGAGAGCGAGGAGCGGTACCGCGCCTTGTTCGGCAGTTCGCTGTACGCGGTCTACGTTCACGGCTTTGAGGGCAACTTTCTGGACGCCAATGAAGCGGCTCTGAAGCTCTTGGGCTACGACAGGCAAGACATCACCCGACTCAACTTCGCCTCCCTCATGAGCGAGGACCAACTTCCGACCGCCCTGGCTGCGCTACACGAAGTGGTGGAGACAGGGGCGCAGGAAGACGTGGTGGAGTTCAGACTAAGGTGTAAGGACGGCTCCTATGTGGATGCGGAGACCATATCATCTCTCGTCTACCGCGAGGGAAAGCCGTACGCCATTCAGGGAGTCGCCAGAGACATAACTGCGAAAAAGAGGGTAGAGGAGGCACTCCGGCGGTCCGAGGAGAGATACCGGACCATACTGGAAGAGACGGGCGACGGCTACTTCGAGAGTGACCTGAAAGGCAACTTCACGTTCGTCAACGATGCAGAGACTCGCCTCCTGGGGTATTCGAAGGAGGAGATCATCGGGGCAAACTACAGGTTGCTTGTACCCGAGGAGAACGCTAGAGAGGTCTTCGAGGCATACAATCGAATGTACAGGACAGGCGAGCCGTTGAGAGACTTCTCCAGTCAGGTCATCCGGAAAGACGGGAGCATCGGATATGCCGAAACTTCGGCCTTTCCGATAAGGAACGAGAGAGGTGAGATTATCGGCTTCCGGGGAGTCCGCCGCGATGTCACCGAGCGCAGGCAGGCCGAGCAGGCGCTGCGTGAGAGCAATGCCCGCTTTGACCAGTTGGCCCAGCAGAGTCTTACCTGGATCTGGGAGGTGGATGCACAGGGGCTATATACCTACGCCAGTGATGTGGTCGAAAAGGTCACCGGGTATCGCCCGGAGGAGATCGTAGGCAAGATGCATTTCTATGACCTCCACCCTGAAGCGGGGCGCATGGCGTTCAAGGCCGCGGCCATGCAGATGTTCGACAGGAAAGAGCCAATTGCGGAACTGGTCAACCCCATTCAAACCGGGCATGGCGATACGGTATGGGTGTCCACCAATGGTATCCCTGTGCTGGATCGTGATGGATCTCTGCTGGGCTATCGCGGGTCCGACGCCGACATCACCAGGCGGAAAGAGGCCGAGGAAGCCCTGAGGCGGTCGGAGGAGAAGCACCGCACCATTCTGGAGGAGATGGAGGACAGCTATTTTGAGGTGGACCTCGGCGGGCACATCACCTTTGTCAACAGCTCAACCTGCCGCGATCTTGGATACTCAAAGAACGAACTGATAGGTATGAGCTACAAACACTTCACAGCCGAGGAGGATATCGAGTCGGTGTATCAGATGTTCAACGAAGTTTACCGGGCTGGCACTCCGAACAGAGGCTTCTCGTGGAAGACGGTCCGCAAAGACGGGGACTACGGATACGCCGAAACGTCGGTCTCGCCTCTGCGAAACGACGAAGGCGAGATCATAGGGTTCCGGGGCGTCGGACGGGACGTCGGGGAGCGCAAACGGGCTGAAGAAGCTCTCAGGGCTCAGACGGCCTACTTCCAGCAACTGTTCGACAGTTCCCCTGATGCTATCGTGATGATGGACACCGATGACCGTGTGCTCAGGGTCAACAGGGGATTCGAGGCGCTCTTCGGTTACGGGGCTGAGGAGGTCACGGGCCGCTCTCTCGACGGGTTCATTATCCCCGAGGACCTTCTGGAGGAGTCTTCCATCTCGTCCCAGACGGTCCGGCACGGCGGCGTGGTCCGTAAGGAGACCGAGCGAAGACGTAAAGACGGTAGCCTCATAGATGTGTCCGTAGTAGGCTACCCCATAGAGATCGACGGTAGATTTGTGGGCATGTATGTCACATACACTGACATAACCGAGCGCAAGCAACAGGCCGAGCAACTGATAATGGCCGACAGGCTGGCCTCAGTGGGAGAACTGGCGGCGGGCATGGCCCATGAACTCAACAACCCCCTCACCAGCGTAATGGGTTTCTCCCAGTTGCTCATGGAGAAGGATATCCCCGAGGACATGAGGGATGACCTCGAGCTCATCCACAACGAAGCACGACGTGCCTCTGAAGTGACGAAGAACCTCCTCACATTTGCCCGAAAGCACGCACCCGTTAAGCAGCCCAGCCAGCTTAACAGCATTATCGAGGATGTCCTGAGACTACGTGCCTATGAGCACAGAGTGAGCAACATCAGGGTCAAGAGGCAGCTTGCCCGTAGCCTACCTGAGATCAAGGCTGACCACTTTCAGATGCAGCAGGTCTTCCTCAATATCATAATCAATGCCGAGCATATCATGGCCGAGGCGAACAAGGGAGGTACGCTGACCATTGCTACAAGGAAACGAAGCGGCAGGATTGTCGCTTCGATCTCCGATGATGGGCCGGGCATCTCGCGGGAACACCTGAGCCAGATATTCAACCCATTCTTTACGACCAAGGAGCCGGGCAAGGGGACAGGCCTTGGCTTGAGTATCTGCTACGGTATAGTGAACGAGCACGGCGGGCGAATATATGCCAGAAGTGAGGCCGGCCGGGGCACCACCTTCTTTGTGGAACTGCCTGTGAACGGCGTCCATTGACAGGCGATGAGGTGCGATATGAAGTATTCTGCTGCAGAACATGAGAGCACTTCGGTGCAAGAGGCGGTGCTTATAGTCGATGACGAAGCTGGCATCAGGCATCTGCTCCGCCGGAAACTAGAGAGCGAAGGATATCTGTGTGAGGAAGCCGATGGCCATGAGCAGGCCATGTGTGTCCTGGCAACCGGCCCGGTTGCTCTGGCTATTCTGGACGTAAGGATGCCGGGCAAGTCGGGAACTGAACTCCTTCCCGAGATCAAGGATGCCTATCCCGATACCGCGGTCATCATGGCCACGGCAGTTACCGATGTGAGTGTCGCTGTTCAGTGTCTGAAGCAAGGGGCTGACGACTACATCTGCAAGCCCTTTAACATGGAGGAGGTGTCGCTGGGCGTGCGGCGGGCACTGGAAAAGCGGCGCCTGCAGCTAATGGTAAGAGAATACCAGCAGCACCTCGAGGAAAGGGTTGAGGAGCAGACGGATGAGATCAGAAGACTCTTTCTGGGCGCCATCGAGGCGCTGGTGTGCGCCCTCGAGGCCAAGGACCGGTATACGGCGGGCCATTCCCGTCGGGTGACCGATATAGCACTGGCCCTGGGAGAGGAACTCAGGCTATCGACCGAGGAGTTGGAGGATCTGAGGTGGGGGAGTCTGCTTCACGACGTGGGGAAGATCGCGGTCGACCAACTCATCCAGAACAAGCGCGACGCGTTGACACAGGAGGAGTACGAGCACATCATGATTCATGCTCACGTAGGCGCGGGCATCGTTCAGCCGGTAGTGAACGAGAGGGTCGTCGAGATGATTGAACACCACCATGACTTCTACGATGGCAAGGGGCTCAACCAGGTTACAGCAGGAAACGAGATACCGCTCGCTGCCAGAGTCCTGACGCTGGCCGATGCCTTCGACGCCATGACGTCCGACCGCCCTTACCGACCGGCGATGTCGGTGGAAGAAGCGCTGGACGAGATCAGGCGTTCTGTGGGGACGCAGTTCGATCCCAAAGTTGCTGAAGCATTGTTCAGTGTGATGAGTCGGAAGTCTCGGCGGTCCCGCCTCGCGGAGGCACGAACCTGACAGACCGTATGTGTGAGCGGGCATCGATGTTGCAGGACTGCCGAATCTGTGGAACTGAGATGGAAGTCGAAAAACTCCTTAAGCTGATGGTGAACAAGGGAGCTTCAGATCTGCACCTGACGGTGCCGAGTCCTCCCGTGCTGCGCATAGATGGTGAACTCGTACCGCAGGATGATCTGCCTATCTTGAGCGCCGGGGATGTGGAGGCAGTCCTGGAACAGGTGGCTACTCAAGAACAGAGGGAGGCTTTTGACAGCGAATGGGAGCTTGATCTGGCTTATGCTGTTCCCGGACTGGCTCGATTCAGGGTCAATGCAC
>JBLRXG010000036.1:0-8845 GCA_047920855.1 Dehalococcoidia bacterium
AGGAACTGAACCTGCTGGCAAAGACCTTGGAGTTGCGGCGGGAAAACCTGCGCCTGGTGACCAGCCGTTTCAGCAGCGGCCTGGCCGGACGGCTGGATGTCAGCCGGGCCGAAAGCGAAGCGGCGGTGGCCGAGGCCGCGGTGATGCGCGGGGACGAACTCGGGCCCCTGCACGGCGCCCCTGTGTCGATCAAGGATCTCACTTTCACGAAAGGCATCCGCACTACCGGCGGCTCGAGGATCTACGAGGACTTCGTCCCGCAGGAAGACGCCATCGTCGTTGAACGGCTGAAGCGGGCGGGAGCCATCATCGTGGGCAAGACCAATACCTCGGAGTTCGGCTGGGCCGCGGTGACCGACAACACGCTCTTCGGCCCCACCCGCAACCCTTGGAACCCGGACCTGACCTCTGGAGGCTCCAGCGGCGGCGCGGCTGCCTCGATAGCCACGTGCATGGGTCCGCTGGCCATCGGAGGCGACGGCGGAGGGTCGATTCGCATACCGGCCAGCTTCTGCGGGGTGTTCGGGTTCATGCCATCGTACGGTCGTGTGCCCCAGTGTCCGGGCTTTGCGGCCTGGGAGACCCTCTCCCGAACCGGCCCTATCACCAGGACCGTCGCCGATGCTGCCCTGGCCATGGAGGTCATCGCTGGGCGGGACGACAGGGACCGCCTGTCTCTGCCGGAGACCGACCCGCGCTACCTGCGATTCCTGGATAGCGATGTGCGGGGATTGAGAGTAGCGTGGAGCAAGGACCTCGGCTACGCGACCGTCGATCCGCAGCTGGTGAGGGCGGTAGAGGCAGCGGTCGGGGTCTTCGACCGCCTGTCATCCGGAGTCGACGAGGTAACCGGTCTGCCGCCCAATCCCGAGGCAGCCTTCTCCAGGGTGGTGGGCGTGAACCTGGCGTCCTTCCTGAAGGACAAGCTCGATAACTGGCATGACAGGATCGACCCGGGCCTGCTGCGCTTCGTTGAGGCGCACAGGGATATAACGGCAACGGAGTATCTCAAAGCCCGCTCGGAGATGCTGGAGTACTGGAACGGCATTCGGCCCCTCTTCGAGAAGTACGACCTGCTGCTGACGCCGGCGGTGGCCGTGCCGCCCTTCGAGATCGGCCAGTACAGGGTGAGGGAGGTGGCGGGTCGGGAGGTGTCGCCCCTCAACTGGATGGCCTTCACCTATCCCTTCAACATCACGGGACAGCCGGCCGCGGCGGTTCCCTGCGGCCATACGGATGAAGGCCTTCCCGTCGGGCTGCAGATCATCGGGAAGCCTCTGGAAGACCTGACCGTGCTGAGGGCAGCGTATGCCTTCGAACAGGCTTCGCCGTGGGTGGAGGGGTATCCGGCTCCCGGTTGATCGAGGCCAGGGCTATATCACACCGTCCCGGCGCAATTCTTCGATCTTCTCGACGCTGTAGCCCAGGCGTTTGAGCGTCTCATCTGTATCCCTGCCGACCGGCGAGGCGAAATCCCTGAATGCGCCGGGAGTATCCGAGAGCTTTATCCCTATGCCAACCTGTTTGACCTTCCCCTCCTCCGGGTGCTCCAGTTCCATGACCATCCGGCGATGCAGCACCTGGGGGTCGGCGAAGACCTCCTTCAGGGAGAGGACCTTCCCGATGGGTATGTTCTTGTCTTTCATCCGCTCGAACCACTCGTCACGCGTTTCGGTCAGGAACAGCTCGCCAAGGTAGTCCCGCATCTCCTGCCACTTGGTTTCTTCGCTTGCATCGGGCGTCCGCGTCATGTTGTAGGGTATGAAGTCCTCTCTGCCAATCTCCCGGCACAGGTTCTCCCACAGCCATGGCTCCAGGCAGCCCAGGCTCATATAACCACCGTCCTTCGTGCGGTAGATGGAGTAACAGGGATGGGCACCGCTCAGCATATGCTCGCCCCTACCCGGGGCATTCCCCGTACTAAAATAGCGATCCAGCAGTATCTGCGTCAGGAGCGAGATCGTTGTGTCGGTCAGCGATATATCGATGTACTGCCCCCTGCCGGTCCTCCCGAGGGCGATGATCGCGCTCAGTATGCCGATGGCGGCGCTCATGCCCCCCGCGCCGTAGTCGGCGACCAGGTTCAGGGGGATGATAGGCGACCCGTCGCGCTCACCGATGAGATCCAGCACGCCGGCAAAGGATATGTAGTTGACGTCGTGCCCGGGAAGTCGGGCATAGGGACCGTCCTGCCCGTATCCGGTCACCGAGCAGTAGACGATCCGCGGGTTGATGGCGGAGATCGTCTCGTAATCTATGCCCAGGCGCCGGGCCACCCCGGGCCTGAAGCCCTCGACGACGACGTCGGCCTTCTCGGCCAGCCGGTGGAAGATGCTGCGTCCCTCCTCAGACTTCAGGTTGAGGAGTATGCTCTTCTTGTTACGATTGGATGCCGAGTAGGCAGCCTGCCGCCGGTCGGCCTCCCGGGTTGCCTGTCGGGCACCGGCGGTGGGAGGGGGGCTTACCCTGGTCACGCTGGCGCCCAGGTCGCCGAGAATGGCGGTGCAGAACGGGCCCGGGCCCTGATAGCTGAGGTCAAGTATTGTGATGCCCTCAAGCGCGGTCATCACTCATCCTCTATCGGCTCCGCCTCGTATATACGTTCCTCGGCCAACTGGGCCTCGGTCAACGAAACGTCGGCTTCGATGTCCCTGCCCTCGATCTCCCTGGCCAGTGTCTCCTTGTAGTACTCGTGCTGGATGATCAGGTTCATTATCTCGTTGCTGCCCGTCCAGATCATTATCAGCCTGGCCTCCCTGAGCGCCCGCTCCACGGGGTAGACGTTGGTGTACCCGATGCCCCCCAGTATCTGCATGGCGTCGTTCACCACCTCCCACGTAGTCTGGGTCGCCAGCTTCTTCACCTCCGAGACCAGTCTCCTCTGGTAGCCCGCCGTGCCCACTCCATCGTCGATAGTCTTCGCCACGGCATAGGCCAGCGCACTGACTGCATCGATCTTTGTTACGCAGTCCGCTATCCTGAAGTTAACTCCCTCGAAACTCCTTATTGTCTGACCGAAGGCCTGCCGCTTGTTGGCGTACCTGGCCCCCAGTTCAAGGATGGCCCTCGAGCCGGCGGTGCCGCCCGACAGCAGCCTCTCCGGCACCATCAGCTTGTAGAATATCTTCGCGCCTTCGTTCTCCCTGCCCAGCAGGTTCTCCTGCGGCACCGGCACGTCGCGGAAGACCAGTCTGCCCGTTCCCGTACCGCGGCAGCCCATCAGGCCGTAAACGTGCCGCACCTCGACGCCCATCTCCCTCTCTACGATGAAAGCGCTGAGCGAGTCCCGGCCGGCTCCCGGGTTGGTCACGGCAAACACCAGGAAGAAGTCGGCCCCCTCCGAGCCGACGACGAAGCGCTTCTGTCCTGTGAGGTAGTAATGGTCTCCCCGCTTGCGGGCTACCGTCGTTGCCCCGAAGAAGTCGGAGCCTCCCCTCGGCTCGGTCAGAGCCTCGCCCGCCCACTGCGTGCCCGCGATGAGGGGCTTCAGGTACTTCTCCTTCTGTGCCTCCGTTCCGAATACGTTCAGCCCCTCTCCCACGATGGAGGTGACCGATACCAGACATGCAAAGGGCACGCCTAACTTGTTCACCTCACCCACCTCGATGAGTTCATCCACCCACTTCAGGCCTCTCCCGCCGTACTTCTCGGGGAACCTGATGCCCAACAGGTTTCTCCTGCCGGCTTCCCTGACAAACTCGTAGGGAAACTCCACCTTGTCGGCATCCATATCCAGGATCAGTTGCCGCGGTATGCTCCTGACCAGGTCCTGAACCTCCTGCCGGAACCTCCTGCGCTCTTCCGTGAGGAATACCTCTAGCATTGCGTCCTCCTTTCCCGGTTGGGTGACCGAATGTTACCCAGTGCAGGGGCGGGCGTCAAGCGTGCGTGTTGTCGCATGTCCCGCGGGCGGTGCTATAATGGCGGCCAGCATGATCCAGCCGCCACCCGTGTGGCGTCCGAACAGACTTGAGGAGGTGCTCCGTGAAGAAGTCAGTAGCCCTGCTAGCTTTGAGCGTCGTCGCCTGCCTGGTGCTGTGGTGTCTCGCCCTCTTCATCCCGGAGAGTGCTACGGTTGCACAGCCTGCCGATAGCCCCTGGCCCATGTTCGGCGGGAACCCGCAGCGCAGCGGCCAGAGCCCCTACAGCGGGCCGGCGACACCCGAACTCAGGTGGGTATTCCATACGGGTGATGCTGTAGCATCGTCTCCTGCCCTGGGCGCTGACGGTACTGCATACATCGGCTCCACAGACAACAGGGTCTACGCCCTGGGCCGGGATGGCACCGGGTTGTGGAGCTTCAGCACCGACGGCACAATCGGGTCTTCTCCCGCCATAGGACGTGACGGCACCGTCTACATCGGCTCGTATGATGGCAACCTCTATGCCCTCGACCCCGACGGCACTGAGATATGGCGGTTCGCCACGGGAGGTGCGATTGCCTCTTCACCGGCAATAGGGACTAACGGCTCCATCTACATAGGATCCCAGGACAACAACCTGTATGCCGTGAATCCGGATGGCACCGAGCAGTGGCGGTTCGCCACGGATTGGGACGTCTTCTCTTCGCCTGCCATTGGTGTCGACGGCACCGTGTACATCGGGTCTGCTGACTACTTCCTCTACGCTGTGAATCCTGACGGCACGATGAAGTGGAGGTTTGCCGCCCGGAGCTCAATCCTCTCCTCTCCCGCGGTAGGAGTCGATGGTACTGTCTACTTCGGCGGAGCAGATGCCAGGCTCTACGCACTCGACCCGGATGGCAACCAGAAGTGGAGCTTCAACGCAACCGGGGAGATCACCTCCTCTCCTGCCATAGGGACCGATGGCACCATCTATGTAGGCTGTGGTGACCACAATCTCTATGCTGTCAACCCTGACGGCAGCATGAGGTGGATCTTCGCGACTGGAGACTATATCTTTGGATCCCCCACCATAGGTTCAGACGGCACGATCTACATCGGCTCCCGCGATAATCGCCTCTATGCAGTCAACCCCGATGGCTCTGAGAAGTGGAGTTTCACCACAGCCGACTGGATCCATTCTTCTGTAGCGATCGGGCATGATAGAACTATCTACTTCGGCTCGTTCGACAATGGGGTCTATGCGATTTTCCAGCAGAGCAGGACCAACCGGGCTGCCATAGGAGGTCTCATAGGCGGGGTTGCAGCCCTGGGAGCGGCTGTCTACATACTGGCCACCAGGAAAAGAGGCAGCCGGACCTCACGCTCGGGCAGACGCTGGAAGTAAATGGGCACACCGATAAGAGCCGGGGCCGGGGCCTTTCAGCCCCGGCCCTTATAGCTCAGCTTCCGTGGCGGCCCCTCAGGGCATCCACCTATCGCGTTCCCCGGTCTACCGGGAGAATTCCCTCCGCCACGTCTCGACAGCCTCGACTGCTGCAAGGCTGAGATGCATGGGCTTGTAATTCCAGCTAGCGTAAAGCGCCACCTGGTCGAATGCATGTTCATCCGGTCTGGGCACAGGCACATTGCTTCCTACTATCTCAAGCCACATATGGCCGCTCTGTCCAGGCGGGATGACGCTCTTGCCTTGCGGGAGTGGTGCGGACAACTCGGCGATGTGATTATACGTGCCGCGGTTCATCCTTGGATGCCAACCCTGACCGGTTTCGGGGTTCACAGCCGGTAGCGCTCCCTGCGCGTCGTAACTCTGCATCCGCACGGGAGTAAGCCATGTGGACATGTCCTCACCGTATTCGCTCTCCAAGTACTCGACCGCTTCCTCCAGTGCTTCCACGATCATCGCGTTCAATGCCGCTCCAGTCGGGTATCCGGGGTAGAGAAGGCTCTCATCCTCCCGCAGTACACGGATCAACAGGCTGAGATTACCGGGATTGCCGAAAGTACCCTTCATGCGCCCTATGAGATCGGGTGGGAGGATATTCTCAAACACCTTGGGGACGATCCTGTCGAACCAGGCATCGAATATGGTCAGGCCTGGATGATCGTACGTGGGATTGGGATCACTAGGCCACGACGGCGACTCAAAGTCAACATAACTGACAGGCAGAGGCTCAGCAGTGGCCCAGTCGAGCAGATGTCCTCCTGCCTGCACTAGGATCGGGTCTCCGCTGCCCATTGCTGCCGCTATTAGATCTCCTGCAAGGCTCATCCCTGCGGTGTGGTGGTAACCTCCGATCTGGTTAATCTGGTTGAGGTGAGCTGTTGTCAGATTCTCACCGGGTGCCATCATTGCCATTGCACCCATCAGGACCTGCACGCGGTGGCCTTCGCCCCAGTGGAAGTCGCTCTCGGCGAACGGCCAGCCGGCTATGGGCTTGTTGTTCCAGTTGGCCAGCCAGCCCTGGTCGGGGTTTATGGATCTGGGCATCTCCTCGGGCTCCGTAACGCGTACCCATTCCTGAGTGCCGTCCCCCATCAGAGGCAGCCTGGGGTCGGCCGTCTCTGGCTTGACCGGGAAGCGCCCGGCATGGAAGTAGCCTATGTTGCCATCAACTCCCGACCAGATGAAGTTGTGAGAAGGCCATATCAACTCAACCGCCTCTTCGAACTCCTCGATGCTGGTCGCCTCCTGAAAGAGCTGCCAGCCCTGCTCTCCACCGATCTCACTTCCGTAAAAGGGGGTGTGCAGTGTAAAAGCCTGCAGACCATCGATGCCAACAATTGGCCCGTAGTGCGAGCGGTAGAACGTTCTCTCCTCGGAGGTCATCTTCTTGGGACCGTAAAACGTTTCCGTCCTCACTTCCATTTCAACCCACTGCCCGTCGAACCAGTACTCCGGCACTGCCGGGTTCGTGGGCTCCGGATTGAGCCCCAGGACGCGAATATCCATGACATCTGAGGCACCCGTAGTCGATGTCCAGGCGCCGTATTCACTGACCCCGATCAGGATGAAGGGGCCGGCCGCCGGAAACGCCATGCCCACCGCGTTAATCCCGTCACCATGCAGTCCTATCTCGTAAACGATCTGCGGGACGGAGTACCCCATCTGGGGGCCTCCCAGTTGAAGCGTGTTGCCTGTTGCTGACAGATCTCCGCTAACCGGCACGGCGTTGCTTCCGAACTTACCGGGCACACCCATTGACTGAAACAGCTCATCCTGAGCCGCACGGGACTCGCGGTACTGATCGATCAGGCCGTCGATATCCCCGGACACGTCGCCCGCAGGTGCCAACAGAGGTTCTCCTCCAAAGACGGCATCCGGAATCGTCACCGGCGCCCCTGCATCGTTGAGCGGGAAGACGTCGCTCCAGATAGCTCCACCCGGCGCCCCGCCATGCATTGCCTGGAGTGTAAGCAGCGCTTCGTAGATATCTCCCTCGTTACCACCCGTACCCCCAAACCTCCATGCCATTAGCACCGTCACCGCAACCACGTCCGCAACGGTGAACGGTTCAAGGTGGGAAACGAGGCCGTTGGCGACATACTCGATGGGCAACAGCGACCAATCGCCGCCGTAGAATGCCGCGAGCGCATCGTCGATGTAGGAGTTGATACCCTCTACGTAAGCCTCGACCATGTCCTTGAGGTGTCCGTATCCGATGCCGGGATCCCACTCATCGTAGATCTCCAGCAACTCCTGCTGTCCGTACCATAACCCCCTCATCTCCGCATCCTGCTCAATCGTCGCCAGGCCCAGTTCGGCAAGGCGTCCCGACGGGAGCCTCCTCATAACGTCGGCCTGCCACAGTCGATCCTGAGCCATGGCATAGCCGGCTCCGAACGCAAGGTCCTCCTTTGTCTCGGCGAACACGTGCGGCACACCGAAGCTGTCCCTGATGATGGTGGCGCGCAGCATAGCGAAGTTGGCGGTGACGGTGGCGTCCGCATTTGGCATAATGAACTGCGTCGCGGGGGCGTTCTCATCGACGATAATGCCCGCAGTCGCCGTCCAGTTGACGAACTCCCAGCCAAGTTTCGGCGTCGCCTCTATGTCAACCGCAGTGGCTCCTTCATAAGGCGAAGCACCGGTCGCATCGGTTGCGGTACCACCCTCCACCGGCGATGCCACAACGGTCAGGTTATACTCCGGTATCTCGGGTATCACAGGTGTAACACCGTTATCGGGTGCGCAGGCCGGTACTGCTACCAGCGCTATCAGCACTAAGACACTGATGGTTACCGTGAATACTCTTCTCATTGTACCTCTTGCCCTCCTTTCATGTTACCTTTCCTTATTCTTCATCTTCACATTGGTACTCAGCGGGATATCACCTCCTCTCGCGATCTGTGAGGCGGATCAAGTGGCGGTCTCGCCTGTGATGTCGGCGTGGGGCTGGGTCTGTCCCCCTATAGCAGCTGAAATGGAAGAAGGATGCCTGAGAAACACAGGCAAACTCGGCGAGGACCGGACCAATCCCTGGCGCACACTTGACCGCCTGACCCTTCGTTAATCACTTATTATAACAGCGCTGCAGGGCTCGAACAACACCCCGCATTCACTCACCTAAAATGTTACCCAGGGTGGTATGGTTCACTCATGTGGAAATGTTACTGAGGAGGGCCGTGCCGAGCGATGAAAGGATGAGTATAGACGAGAGACGGAAGTACCTGAAGCTGGCAGCGCCGAGGTATGCCGTGGCTAAGAGGAGGGGGCGGAGCGAGTTGCTGACAGAAATGGCAGTGGTCACGGGGTTACATCGTAAGAGCCTGATACGGCTGATGGGCATGCCAAGTTTGGAGCGTGCACCGAAGAGGCCCAGGTTTAGGAGGAGGAAGTATGGGGCAGCCGTAGAGGACGTGGTCAGGGTGGTCTGGGAGAGTCTGGACTATGTGTGTGCTGAAAGGCTCACCCCAGTGCTCCTGGATACGGGCCGGCAGCTAGCGGAGTGGGAGGAGTTGATACTGACGCCGGAGGTGGA
>JBLRXG010000037.1:0-8802 GCA_047920855.1 Dehalococcoidia bacterium
GGTATCACCGGAGACGGCATGGCTATGCGCATGATGCTGCTCAGGAACGTCCTGGGCGCATCGACCTACCAGTACCACGCCGACCAGACCGTCAAGACGCTCAGGGCTACAGCAGAGGGCAGGACTCCCTTCCGGATCAGCGAGCCCGGGAAGCTCAAGAGCTTCGCCGCCCGCCTCGGCATAGACACGTCGGGATCGGATAACCAGATCGCCGTTCGCCTGTGCGACTTTGCCGAGGCCGATTTCAACAGGAAGTACTACGAGCCCAGCAGGATCGTGGAACTGCTGGCCACAGAAGAACGCAAGGACGCCTGGAGAAGGCTGGGCATCTTCCCGGGCGGCATCTACGGCGAGATGATGCTGGCAACGAGTTCATGCCTGACCAATATCGACGGCTACTACGCCAGTCTGGCGCTCAAGGCGATGCGGCTCAGCATAGCGATGGCCTACCAGAGCCAGATCGTCAACGAATACTGCCAGGATATCGTCTTCGGAATCCCCCGTCCACACAGGATGCGGGTCGACCTGGGCGTGCTGGACCCCGACTTCGTCAACGTGCTACCCAACGGGCATGAGCCCTTCCTCGGCTTTGCCATGGTTCAGCTTGCCCGGACACCGGAGTGGCAGGACAGAGCAAGAGCGGTGGGGGCCAGAGGCCTGCGCATAATCGCCAACATAGAGACCGGCCAGGAGATGATCCAGCGATGGGAGATGGACGATGCCTTCTACGGCTTCACGGGAAACTGGATAATGCAGGAGGCCATCCTCGCCAGCGGCTGTGTCGACCTCTTCGTCTGCGACATGAACTGCTCCATGCCCATCGACCCTCTCTACGCGCAGCAGTACAGGTTCAAGCTAGTACCGGTGAGCGAGGTCGTATCGTTCGAGGGCGTGACAGACCGCATCAACTACATTCCCGAGAAAGCTCAGGAGCAGGCCGGCCGGTTGTTGCAGATGGCGGTCGACAATTTCAAGGAGCGCAGGAGATCCGTCGAGCCAGTCACCGGATTGCCTGCAGGAGAAGCAGTGGTCGGCTTCTCTACCGAAAGCATCCTCGATGCGCTGGGCGGAACGCTCGACCCTCTCCTGGGAGCGATAAAGGACGGGACCGTAAGAGGTGTGGCCGGCCTTGTCTCCTGCACGACGCTCAGGGACACCGGCCAGGACGTGCACAGCGTTCGCGTAGCCAAAGAGTTGATCAAGAGGGATGTCCTCGTGCTGTCCATGGGCTGCGGCAACGGCGCCATGCAGGTTGCCGGGCTTTGCACTCCGGAGGCGAAGCAATACGCCGGCCCAGGACTCAACGGGCTCTGCCAGGACCTGGGAATACCTCCCGTCCTGAGCTACGGCACGTGCACCGATACCGGCCGCCTGGGCGACCTGCTGGCTGCCGTATCCGGTGCCCTGGGAGACGTGCCCGTACCCGACCTTCCCGTAGCCGCCGTCGCACCGGAGTACATGGAGCAGAAGGCCACCATCGACGCCATCTTCGCCCTCGCTCTCGGGCTCTACACATATGTGAACCCGGTGCCCCCGGTGACCGGCGCGCCCAACCTCGTCCGCCTGCTCACAGAGGACTGCCGGGAGCTGACCGGGGCGCTACTGAATGTCGAGACAGACCCGGTGAAGGCGGTCGATGGAATTCTGTCCCACATCGAAGCCAACCGCAGAAAGCTGGGCATATGAGATCACGATCCCGACCCAAGATGGTTGAACCGAAATATAGACGATGCTACAAGGAGGTCGGAACATGAAAGTACTGGGCATCATGGGAAGCCCGCGTAGAGGGAGCAACACCGATATTCTTCTCGATAGGGCGCTGGAGGGTGCCGCGCAGGCGGGATCGGAGGTCGAGAAGGTGCTGATCTCCAGACTCAAGATCACACCATGCCTCGAGATATACGCCTGTCTCAAGGACGGCAACTGCTCCATCAAGGACGACATGCGGGAGATCTACGACAAGCTCGTGGAGGCCGACCATGTCATCCTAGCCTCGCCGATATTCTTCTACGGCATTACCGCCCAGGCCAAGGCACTGGTGGACCGCAGCCAGGCGCTATGGGTGCGAAAGCACGTCCTGAAGACGTTAGGGCAGGACAAGCGTGAGCGCAGGGGGCTCTTCATCTCGGTGGCAGCGACAAAAGGCGAGAAGCTCTTCGACGGCGCAGTGCTCACCGTCAAGTACTTCTTCGATGCCATAGACGTCAAGTACGCCGACGACCTTCTAATCAGGGGCGTGGACGACAGGGGCGAGATAGCTCAGCACCCCGGGTACCTCGAGGATGCGCTACGCCTTGGTCGCGAGTTGGTGTCGGGCGCCTGAGACACCGACCAGACACGGTCTTGCCCACAGGGTTTCTCTGGATATCGGCCTGATCTTAACATTCCGGCGCTACAATCGCCGGGATCGACTGGTATAATGTACACTTAGCATGCCGTGTCCTGACTACAGGGAGAGGAGAACCTGCATATGAAGCTCGACATCAGTAAGATCAACCCCGGAAGATGGAAACTCACCGGGGGAATATGGGGAATCGTAGGGGTGGCCGCTCTGGCGGTGGTGCTGGCGCTCGCCGTCATGATGATACCGCGTGCCGAGGTGGCGGCCAGGGTAAACGGCGAGAGGATAACCGCCGAAGACGTGGCTGAGCTGCGGGCGAGATACGACAGATACGGCATGAGCATCAGCTTCGACGAGGCCCTGGAGTACCTGATAACCGAGAAGTTGCTGTACCAGGAAGCCAGGAACAAAGGGCATGCGTTGAGCACGAGGGACGCGGAGTTCGAACTGCACACACAACTGGCAGCGATGAACATGACAAGGCAAGACCTCGATCTGCAGTTGCAGTTCCACGGCATATCCTATCAGGAATACCTGGAAGGCTTTCGCACAGGTCTGGCCATTCAGAACTACCTTGAGGACACGATCGAGGTCACCGAGGAGGAAGCGAGGGCCCGTTACGATGAACTGGCAGAACTCTATGGAGAGTCGCTTCCGCTGTTTGAGATCGTGGAACAGCAGATCATCGCCGAGTTGCAGCAGGAGGCCATGCCTTCCCTCATCGACGAACTCAGAGGCAAGGCCAGCATCGAATACGGTCAACCCGCTCTGTAGCCGTTAGCCTCCAGTTTCCCGCTATGGCCTGTGCCACAGGTCGCGACGAGTAGTTCGGAGACTCCAGATCAGAAGAAGTGTCCCCAGCTAACGGGGCGTGCTCTCCCGCGTGTACATCCGACTGACAGAGAGTGCGCAGGCCACCGGAGTGCCCGTGTACTATTCTGGTCACGACTCCAGGAACTCCAGTACCATGCCGTTGAACTGCTCGGGGTCTTCCTCCATGGGCAGGTGCCCCACATCGGGCATGACCTCAAACCGGGCAGAAGGGATCCGGTCTCTCCATCGGTCGATGGCCGCCCGGCTTACCCAGGTATCATGTTCTCCCCGGATGATGAGAACGGGGAAGTCGAAGTCCTCGAGCGCGAATGTGACGGCGCTCCTGCACATGTCCCTGGTCATGGCCAGGAGCGAGCCCGACCAGCGACCGGCCACTATTCGATTGTAGTAGCCATCGAAGACTTCCTCCGTGACGATGTCCCGGTAGTAAGCACTCTCCAGAATCGCCCGCACACGCTCTCTCGTGGCGTAGCGCGTGAGGAATACCTCGGCCCACCCTTCTGAATGGAGGGAACCTGAGTATCGTTCCCAGAGCGGAAGATCTGTCATGCACACCGACCGCGCCGGCCACGCTTATCAGACCCAACACCCGCTCAGGGTACAGGTGAGCGAAATGCAGCATAACGCTGGTGCCCATGCTGTGCCCTACGATATAGGCCTGCTCAACGCCCATCTGCGAAAGCACCTCTGCCACCAGTTCCGCCTGTGCCGGATGTGAGTGATCCGACCCGAATCCCTTGTGAGAGAGCCCGAATCCCTTCAGATCCAGGCTGACCACCCGGTAGCCGCGATCGGCGAAGAAGCGGGCGTTATGCCGCCAGGAGAACGTCGATCCCCCGAATCCATGGATGAGCACTATTGTGTGTCGGGACGACTCCGGGTTGTCCTCTTCTACATACATCGAGGCTCCGTCGATGTGCAGAAAGCGGCCTTTCTCACGGACCAGGCCTTCGGGGGGCACACTGGCCTGTCCCTTGCCGAGGGGTATCAGATAGGGAACGACGAAGAGAAGGATAACCAGAACCAGCACTATGTAGGTGACGATAGCCCACCTGCGGCTCCTCAACCATAGTCTTCGCACGGGCATATTATACTACCTGAGACGTCGTCATACCTACCGGGGACCGGCACACATGGCAGCATTGTGTGATATCATCAGGGTTCGCTCGGGGAAGCCTGCTCGGATTGACCGGGCGGACATCAGCGTAAGAGGGAGAACCTGGTCTGTGTTTGACAGGGATCACCTGTTCCGGATAGGCAGGACATTGTGCTGGATTCTAGCCGCAGCCCTGGCTATCGCCTCGTTGTCGGCTGCTCCCGGCGCTATGGATGGCCGCCAGGGCGAGAATGACGAACTCCATTTCACCATACTTTACACCAACGACCTGCATTCGGCCCTCATACCCCACTCGCCGGCCGCGGACTATCATCCCGGACCTGACGGCAGCACTGTGGGAGGATTCGCACGCCTGGCCACCGCCATCGAAGAGATCCGCGAGAACAAGATGGCCCGAGACGAACCCGTATTGCTACTCGATGCCGGCGATTTTCTGGGCGGTTCTGCCTTCGCCTGGCTGGCACTCCGTGACCACTCTCCCGAACTGGCCCTCATGCAGAGGATGGGATACGATGCCGTTGTCATCGCCAACCACGAATACGACTACGGCCCTGATGTCCTGGCGCAGTATCTCCTCAGGGCAGGCTATCCAGAAGCTCATGGCAGTACACTGCTGCTGGCCTCCAACACCGAGGCGCCTGAGGATCATCCGCTGGCCGCCCGTGATGTCTACAGGAACACAGGACTGTTTGAACTGGCGAACGGCTTGAGGGTAGGGGTTTTCGGTTTGATGGGAGAGACCGCCGTGCTGGTGATAGCGGACGCCGGCGGAGTGCGCTTCACCGACCCTTACGAGGCGGCCCGCCGGGCGGTGGAGGAACTGAGGAGACAGAAAGCCGACATAATCGTGGGCATAACTCACTCGGACCTGGACGAAGACCGTCAACTGGCGCGGGAGGTTACGGGCATCGACGTGATCGTGGGCGGACACTGCCATGCCGCCCTGCACCGGCCGGTCCGCCAGGGCAGCACCATCATCGTCAAGGCCGGCCAACTGGGAGAGTACCTGGGGCAACTGGAACTGGCATACAACCCCAACACCGGCCGGTTGCGGGTTCGTAACGAGGAGAACAACTGGCCTTTCCTGGTCCCTATCGACGGCAGCTCTGCCTGCCATCCCGATATCGAGGCCCTGGTTCGGGAGTACACGCTCATCCTCGCTGAGCACGTGAGTGAGGTGACCGGCAGCACGTTCGATGACATCATGAGCACGGTAGCGAGGTCGGACTTCGTCCTGTCCAACCAACCACCTCTGAGTGAGACACCGCTCGGCAACTTCGTTACGGATGCAATGCGCCTGATCGCCCGAGAGGTCACCGGCAAGAGAGTCCATATCGCGACGCAGGCCAGCGGCGCCATCCGCAAGAGCATCTTCCCGGGCACCATGGAGCATTCGGCGGGAAACATCACCTTGTACGAGATAGTCGAAGCTACCGGCGTGGGCTATGGACTCGACGGCCATGCAGGTTGCCCCATCGTGTCTCTCTACATCACCGGTGAAGAAGTGCGCCGCTTACTCGAGATCACCGTATTGCTCCAGGAGTACGCCGGAGACTCGTTCTTCCTGCATTTCTCAGGCCTGCGCTACAGCTACAACCCCGCAAACGCGGTGTTCATGACCGTGCCCATCATAGATCTGCCCATCTTCACCACACGGGCGGTTACGAGAGCCGAGCTTTACACCGGCGACGGACTCCAGGATGCGGCGGACGGAGGTTACGTGCCGCTGAAACGAGGAGACGATAGGCTCTACCACGTGGTCACCGATGCCTATCTCCTCTACTTCCTGCCCATGGTAACGGACCTGCTTCCCTCGCTGGAGATCGTCCCCAAGAACGCGACCGGAGAACCGGTGACGCTGGACAGAATCGATGAACTCATAGTGCACCATGCCGACGGCAGGGAACTCAAGGTCTGGGAGGCGGTAGTCCGCTACGCGGCGACACAGCCGATGGGACCTGATGGCCTGCCCCGGATACCAGATTACTACGCCGACACCGCCGGGCGCATCGTCAGGATCCGGACGCTTCCGTTCATAGGATGGTTTATGCTGCTACTGGTGGCCGTTGCTGCGGGCGCGGTACTGCTACTCTTGCGCAGGAGAAGGCAGAGAATAGCACAGCGTACAGGCCGGACGGAGGCGATGGGATCACCGGGTGGCCCGCCAGGAGAGGTTACATAGCTGTGGACAGGATACAGGCAAGGATTGTGGCCCGCGTTCGGCCCAATGCCGGGCGCAGCGAGGTGGTAGGCTATGCGGAAGGCGTCCTGGAGGTCAGAGTCGCAGCACCTCCGGTCAAGGGCAAGGCCAATCAGGCATTGATTGGATTGTTGAGCGACATCCTGGAGGTGCCCGGGAGCAGCATCGCCATCGAGAAGGGGCTAACGAGCAGGAACAAGACCATCACGGTCACCGGAATCGGGCAGGATCAGACTACGGCGCTGCTCGAACGGCACTTGACCGCGCGCTAGCGTCTAACCGCTTGCTGACGGCAGTCTTATCAGGGCGAAGTGCGTCTCAGCTCAAACACCACCGGGTTCTCCGCGTCGGGGCAGGCCACGATAGCCTTGTCGCGGTCTTCCTCCCAGGGGAAGGAGCCGCCGAACTGCAGGACCTGGGCAAAGGGGAAGATCGTGTAGAAAGCCCACGAACAGAACCGCCACGGAGTCTCCTGCCCGATGACGAACTCCTGCCCGACCTTGTGCCGGGCCGTGCATGTTCCCTTCTGGGAGATCACCCTGGCAATCACACCAGACATACTGTCCTCCTATCTCGGCACCGATCACGCTGACCACCTTCGCCCCGGATTCCGGCTCAGTTAACGTAGATGCCCTGTGTACAGTATACATCTGGCAGGTCGGGATAGGCGAGTGGACGATGCGCTACCGGTGAAAACGCTCGGTGCAACGGATTTCCTGTGCCTGCAGGCAAAACCACTTGACAAGGAGAACACCAGTGATGTATAAGATAGTCGGTGGTTCTTAGTTTAGGTTATCACGTACTTGGTTAGGCAATCTCGTTTCACAAGACCCGTTCAAGCGTCTGGATGACCGTAACTCAAACCAACTATCTAGGAAAGGAGGTCATCCAATGAGCTTTCAGGACAAGTCGCTCCGTTGCGCCGATTGCGGGCAGGATTTCCAGTTCACCTCTGGTGAGCAGGAATTCTACGCATCTCGCGGACTGCAGAACGAGCCGAGACGTTGTCCCGAGTGCAGGCGAGCCAGGAAATCCGACCGCCGCTCGGGCAACGACTACCGGGCCCCCCGCCAGATGTACGCTGCAGTATGTGCAGAGTGCGGCATTGAGACCGAAGTACCATTCGAGCCCCGAGAAGAGAGGCCGGTGTACTGCAACGAGTGCTTCAGCAAGACTAGATCGAGCAGATAGCATCGCTCGGACTCAAAGAGGAAAGAGGGCCGGATATCCCGACACCGGGAATGTCCGGCCCTTCTGGCTTATCCACAGGTGTATGCCAGCATCTCCGGCCGGGAACCCTTGCCGGCCGTGCATCACAAGCGGCCGGGAGAAGAGGGATTTGACAGGATCCTCAAACCACTCTAGCATTACACCACCTCACCACCGCCGGGGGTGTCCGGGCCGACGAGCACTCGTGTAACACTCTCTCGGGGCCCTGGGGGAGTTGACAGTGAACAGGTCATGGTTTCGAGCACTGCTATCGCTACTGCTGCTGGCCGTCATCGCCTCTTCGTTGAGCACCCAACCAGGTCTGAGTCGCGGAGTCAAATACTTCGACGCCGGCAGCGAGGACTACCTCATCGATGCGGACGGCGGCCATCTTGACGAGCAGGAGTATCCCCGGAGCGGTGACACAGGAGACACAGCAGGCTCCGGCCGCCCTGCTAACGAAGACGGGCATCCACTAACAGAGGACAACCCTGCTGCAACGGTCGATTATGGCGCCTCCCGCGTCTTTCCGCTTAACATCGTCTTCGTGGGCTTTGACAAACAAGCTGTGGACACGAACACGATCGATGAGAACATAAGGAAGACCTACCAGTTCACATACGGCGCCTATGACATCGGTTACGGATTCGATCTGAGCTATCTCTTTGCAGACTCGTCCTACTATGACGCCCTGGAGACGGTTGTCCTGGCGAACTCCGAAGCGGACACTACCTCGGCGCTGGATGCAACCGCGCTCGAGATACAGCGCCACACAGGAGAACGAATGTCGATCTTCACGCCCCAATCCGGAAGAGCAATAGATGCCATAGCAGTCGAAGAATGGTTGGCCGGTAATCACTTCAGACCCGATCTCGAACCGGCATACTGGTTCTATGTCATCAACTTCACCGAACTCGAGCCGGCGGAGTCCGGTTCAAAGCACTGGTACACCGTAGTTGAGATGGATTTCGAGGCCGACAGAGTGCGCGATTCCTGGAGGCTGGAATGGGACAATCCTCTGAACCCCGACGTCGGCTTTCCCTACGCCTGCTTCACGTCGCAAAGCAGGGTTTTCCTGATAGACCCTTCAGCACACCAATG
>JBLRXG010000038.1:0-8799 GCA_047920855.1 Dehalococcoidia bacterium
CTGCCGAACGCGACGCGTATCCTGTCCAGTCTCCCTTCCATGGCTCTCAAGTTGATCTCAGTTGCCTTCACAGGATCCAGTTCAGACAAATCCATCAGTGCTTCTCTGTGCCTGTTCAGTACTTCATAGCGAGCCCTGACGATGGCCTGCAAAGCCTCTTGCGGATCCTTATCAACCACATCATCGAGAACGAGAAGGTGTCTGTATGTGGCTCCGGCCACAAGTTCGCCCACCTTTTCTTCCTCCTGGCCGCCCAACTGGCGAGCATACGCAGCAATCTGGGCACCGAAGTGTGACATCTCCTCAAACTGACCAAGGGCATTAGCCATTTCGCCCGCGTCCTGAGCCTGGGCAGCCATCGAGGCCCTGTTGAATCTTCCCTCGATTGCGGCAAGGTTGATCTCAGCCGCTCGTGTCGGATCGTGTTCCGCCAGGACAGCGAGGGCTCGAAGATGCCCGCCCTGTGACACCTCTCTCGCGTGTGCCACTGCCGGCCCTGCCTCATCAGGAGCGCTGTCCAACACTGCATCGAGCACAGAAAGGTGCCGGGCAGTAGCCTCAGCGATCCGCGCCGTCACGTTCGTTGTATCCAGTCCTGTGACTCTAGCCCGCCTCATCATGGCGAGTGCAAAGCCTATCGCATCATCGTATTTCTCAGCGGCCAGACGGAGGTACTCAGCACGCCCGATATCAACCAGTGCCTCCATTTCCTCCACCCGCCTCTCCGCCAGAGTCAGGGCCCGTTCCGCCTTAGACACGTCATCCCCCGGGAGAGCCATTCTGACCTGCTCGGTAGCCAGTTTCACACGGTAAAGGGTGTCCCCCGGCAGACTGCTCTGTGAGGCGTACGCTGTGCCTCCGCCCGCAGCGGATATTGCCAGTACAATCGCTATGATAACTCCTACCATGCTAAACCTCCTTATTAATGGCATAGGCCTCACCTGACTGCTACAACGAGACCGTAACCGCTTTCCTGCAGACTGTCTCAGGCCGATCTCGTCCATGAGCCAGACTCTGGCCCTCGTCTTGAAATGAGGTGAGGGCTTGACGTCCGGTGGCTCGCGGATATCAAGAGCGATCCTGAGGAGCGGCTCGAGTCGGTCGCGCAAACGCGGGTACCTATCGAGGCACTCCTCCAGGCTGGACCTGTCTGCCTCGATATCCTCAATGCACTGTGCGAGTGTATCTTCAAGCTTTCCCAATTTCGCTATCTCTCCTAATCCCTGATAACAAGCACGATCTTCAGTATTGGCTCCGGTTGCCCACACACTGACGCATATTTGACATGGCAGTCCTCAACGCTGTAGTTGCCCTCCGGGTCATCCTCAACACCCCTCACCAGAGGGTCTTCACGGTTCCCCAAGTCTCTCACCGCTCCTTCTCCAGATCGGTCCGTAGTTTGGTGAGTGCGCGATGCAGGATCACCCTCACGTTTCCCTCTTTCTTGTGCAGCACCGAGGCGATCTCAGCGAAGCCGAACCCTTCCATGAAGCGCATAGTTACTACCTGCTGCTCGATCCGTCCTAGCTGCAAGATCGCTCTACGCAAACGCTGCTGGTC
This sequence comes from Dehalococcoidia bacterium, assembly GCA_047920855.1. GTDB lineage: Bacteria > Chloroflexota > Dehalococcoidia > GIF9 > AB-539-J10 > RBG-13-51-36. The sequence goes on from JBLRXG010000038.1 coordinate 1,561, forward strand.
GAGACTGTCTTGCGCTGCTTTCACCGGATCCGATGCTGAGTCACTCGCAAGAGACTCGGCCTCAAGATATGCCCTATCCTTACGGGTACGGTAGAAATCTACTACCAGGTTATGACTGATCGTTAGCAGCCAGCCAACAAAAGGGATTGCCGTCCTCCTATACCTGCCGATTGACTGCCAGGCCTTTAGAAAGGCCTGCTGGGTCAGATCCTCGGCGTCGGTCTGATTCCCTACCCGATAATAAATGTGTCTATAAACTCTGTCTACGTGCATGTCATATAGTCTGCCGAAAGCACCAGCATCACCACCGATAGCTTTCTCGACAAAGACGGCCTCATCTGAACCTGGTTGCTCACGACGGTTCCGGTACACCGTTCATATCCTCTAACGATCAAACAGCCGAAATGTTACGCCGAAGGCCTGTCATGAGAGCTTTTGTTCGCAGGAGGGCAATCAGGCTAATCCCCATTCCAGGCGGACTCCCAACTCAAGAATGGATAAGTCTCTTCATCAACTATATTCCACATGCGGGTCTCATCTGTCTGGCCAGCAAAGACAGCGGCTATGTCCCACTCTGCAACTGTGAAGGTAACGATGGTCCGCATTTCCGTCGTGGTCATGCCGGTCCCCCCATCACTTTCACCGATCCCGGAGGACTCCCTGTCCCAGAAGGAGTCTCTCACAGCACCATCCCGGTTATTGCCCACCAAGCCACCGACCCAGATACTACCGGTCACATCGCCCGTGGAATAGGTATTACTGATGCTACCTTCATTGAACCCGACCAGGCCGCCCACGTGCCACTCGCCAGTCACGCTACCTGTGGCATAGGCGTTTGTCACATCGCCCTGATTATCTCCCACAAGGCCGCCGACATAGTCATCGCCACTCACGCCGCCGCCGGACCGGCATCCGCTCACACGACCTCCCCAATTGCCTCCCAACAGGCCACCCACAGACCACTCGCCACCTACGCTGCCGGTCGCCGTAGCAGTCAATGACGGCGCCCGCCAGATCATTGGCTCCCAGTAAGCCGCCAACATCCCAGCGGCCAATCACGCTAGCGGTAGAATAGGAGTTGCTCAAAGTGCCGGCATTGCCTCCCAACAGGCCACCCACATAGTCATCGCCGCTCACGCTGCCGACGGAATAGCAGTAGCGCACGGTACCCCAATTAGCTCCTAACAGCCCTCCCACAGACCACTCGCCGCTTACTATCGCATCCACACCGACGTTCCGGACGACACCTCCCTCACCGACAGTACCGAAGAGTCCCACAAAGCTCTCGGCAGGACGGTTGATAAACAAGCCCCTTATCTCATAACCCTGGCCATCGAGACTCCCCGTAAAGCGTGCTTCAGAACTGCCAATCGGCCGCCAACCCTTCTTGTCATTGGCTCTAGCACTCGCCAGTTCCTCGTACCCCGCAACAGTCGCATCGAGATCGTTCATCAGGATGAAGCTTCCCCCCAGTTGGTCCCGCACAGCATTCAGATCATGCCAGTCGCGTATTTCTGCACGAGGGGCCGACTCAGGATCACAGCCTACGGCCCCTGTAACTACAGCTACCGCGAGTGTAAACAGGCTTACAGCTGCGACGTAGCGAACTGCACTCCTTCCAGGCATTGTGCGCGGCTTCCTTCTTTGTTCCACACCTTGATTGCTTTGGTCACCTCCATTATACCAGCCCTCTGCAAGCCTGAAGGACTCGGGCATGCGCAAGAGCCCACCTGCTAAGGCGGGCTCACGTCATTGCAGTAGGATCCTATCGGGCTTCACCCTCTGTGATTGGGGGCTGGCCTTGGCCAGCCCCCAATCACACAAACAGTCTAGAATTCTCTGACGCTGCGTGGTCAGGGCCGACCCGACGGCACGTCATCGGGACGGCCGCCCGGCACGTCATCGGGAGGGCCCGGTGTCACACCATCGGGAGGACCTGCCCAAGGAGGTATTCCATCCAGAATGCCTTCCAACCGCTCCCGTACCTCGGCCGGCATTCCCGGTAGTTGAGAAACGTCAACACCCGCCTCCTTTAGAGCTTTCATGGCTCGATAATGCCCTGTTACAGCCCTTTCCATTGCCATGGCTATGGCCGGTTTGGCCTGATCGGGCACCTGCTCCCACACGTCGAGCAATACGCCCACATGTTTCAAGGTCGCCTCAGCCACCCTCGCTGTCACATTCCCTGTTACATTCCCCGCAACTAATCCCGCGCGAATAGCTGCTTCTATCCTGGCCATCGTCATATTGAGGGCGTGCTCGTATCTCTCCGCGGCCAGGCCCAGGTCATGTGCGCGCCCCTGCGCAGCCAGATCCACTATCTCCTCTACTCGTCTATCGGCGAAGCTCTGCCCCCGTTCGGCCCTCGAAACATCGTCGCCGGGCAACCGCAGCGCGAGTTGCTCGGTAGCAACCTTCACCGGGTAAAGAGTGTCACCTGGCAGGCTGCCCTGGGCGGCGTATGTAGCACCCCCGATGCCGGACAGAACGAGCACAATCGCTACGATTATCGCTGCCTTTTTCATCTTGAACCTCCTTCTATTTAGCATTCAACCTGTTTGCCTAATCTAACGACAACATGCCCATTTTGTTACAGAGTACCCTGGTCAGCAAATCCCCACGTGTCTTCACACATGTGCCGCTGCTGTTGCATGATATTTTGAGCGCCGTGAGATTGTGAGCAATAGCCCTGCCGACAGAGATGGCCTCATCCGGCGTCCGTCGGAAGCGGCTCCGCTCAAGACATATACCACAGCCAAAGAAGATGGTACACAGATGCTACAGAACATCCACCTTTGAAGGTTGACCCGGAGGAGTCATCAACAGATGTGGTGCGCCAGAAAGAGCACGGTCCGAGTCGGAAGTGCGGATCCTATGTGGTTGTTGCGGAGGAGACGGGCGCTGAGGCGGGTTCGGAGGCCCTACTTCTTGCCAACCACCGACCGGGTTGCCTCTTCGATTGCGCGGGCAGTCAACCCATATCTCTCAAGCAGTTGCTCGGCTGTGCCTGACTGGGCATACCTGTCGCCCAGATTGACGAATGCCGCGGGTACAGGGTTCTCCCTGGCCAGAACCTGAGCAACCCGACTGCCAAGACCGCCCTGAGCCAGATGCTCCTCGGCGACGACAATGGCACCCGTCTCTGAAGCAGCGGTGACCAGCGGCTTCTCGTCCAGTGGCTTGAGGGTGTGCACGTTGACCACCCGGCAGTCGATGTTCTCCCTCGCCAGAGCATCGGCCGCCTCCAGCGCCATGGCAACCATGATACCGGTAGCTATGATGGTAGCATCGCTGCCCTGCCTCATGATCACTGCCTTGCCCAAAGTGAATTCGTAGCCTTCGGGGTACACAAGAGGGGTCTTCCCCCGGCTCAATCTTATGTAGACGGGGTCTGAGACGCTCACCGCCGTTCTCACTGCCTCTGCGGCCTCTACGGCATCCGCCGGAACAACAACGGTGAAACCGGGGAGGGCGCAGTACAGAGCCAGATCTTCGATGGCGTGATGAGAGATGCCATCCTCGCCCACGGTGATGCCGCCGTGTGTAGCGACAACCTTCACATTTGCCCCAGTCTGAGAGAGACAGAGCCGGATCTGGTCGAAGCACCGGCAAGAGGCGAATATCGCGAAGGTGCTGGCGACCACAGTCTTGCCCGAGGCAGCGAGTCCGGCTGCTATCCCTATCATGTTCTGCTCCTGTATTCCACAGTTGAAGAAGCGATCGGGAAACTCACGTGCAAAGTGATTGGTCATTGTTGATGGCGACAGGTCTGCATCCAACACCACTATGTGAGGGTTGAGCCTGCCCAGTTCCAGCAATGTCTTGCCAAAAGCCTCTCGAGTGGATGCCTCAGCCATGCTCACTCCAACTCCTTGAGAGCTCTCTCAGTTTCATCCTTGTTAGGAGCCTTGCCGTGAAAAGTCACGTTGTTTTCCATGAAGCTGACGCCCTTGCCCTTGATAGTGCGGGCAATGATAACGGTGGGACTGCCCTTGACCCCCGCGGCCTGCCTGCAAGCAGAGAGTATTTGGGGTATATCGTGTCCGTCGATGTCAATGGTGTGCCAGCCAAAGGCCTGCCACTTCTCGACAAAGGGCTCTAGTCTCATGATATCTCGAGTCCATCCGCTGAGCTGCATGCCGTTGAAGTCGACTATTGCCAGCAGGTTGTCCAGCTTGAAGTGCGCTGCCGAAAGGGCTGCCTCCCATGTCTGTCCCTCCTGACACTCCCCATCGCTGAGGAGAGCGTATGTACGATAAGCCCTCGAGTCCAGTCTTGCGGCCAGCGCAACTCCGATGGCAAAGGATAGACCCATGCCCAGGGAACCCGATGACATCTCGACACCGGGGGTGAGCCCGGCATCTGCGTGTCCCTGCAGGCGGCTATCCAGTTTTCTCAGCGTGGACAACTCCTCTGCCGGGAAGTATCCGGCTTCGGCTAGGGCAGCATACAATATCGGAGCAGCGTGCCCCTTGCTCAGTATGAACCTGTCTCGATCCGGCCAGCCCGGGTCATCCGGATTGTGCCGCAGTACCCGGAAAAACAGCGTGGCTACTATATCGGCCGCAGACAGAGAGCCGCCCGGGTGCCCGCTGCCTGCCGTCGCTATCATGCTCACTACATGGCGACGCAGCCTTCTCGCCACCTGCTGTAGATGCTCAACAGAAGCCTCAGATCCTTCACACATGGGTCATTCACTCAACGACATGGTCCCCGCGATGTTGCGTCACCCAGCTATCATTCTACCTCAGTTGCTTACTCGAGTAGTTGAGCACTCGTCGGGCCGTGACAAGCATGTTGATCTGCCCGGTTCCCTCAAAGATATCGTTTATCTTGCCGTCCCGCATCCACTTCTCCAGTAGATACTTGCGTGAATACCCGAGCGGCCCCATGATCTCGACTGCTTTCTGAGTGATCTTGGTGATGGCGAGGCCGGCCTTGGTCTTGGCCATCGATGACTCCAGGCTGTTCGGTTGGAGCTGGCTCATCATCCATAGAGCACGCAGGGTAAGCAGCTTGGCGGCCTTGTAGCTGGCCTCCATCTCCATGATGTCTCGTTCCAGTGCTGTGAGGTTCTGCCTGGGCACTCCGTACCGTATTGTAATACCCTGCTTCTCCAGTTCCTCCTTGACGAAGTCGAGAGCAGCACGGCCTACACCCAGCGCCTGCGCAGCCACGATGGGCCGTGTCGCATCGAAGGTTGCCATAGCACCCTTGAAGCCCTTGGTACCGCCCTTGTCGGTCTTCTTGACCTCAGGATCTCCCAGTATGTGGTCGAACGGAATTCGGCAGTCGTCCAACACTATGGTAACCGTGTCACTGGCCCTGATCCCGAGCTTCTTCTCCATCTTCTCCACTCTCATTCCCGGAGTTCCGGCTGGAACAATGAACGACTTCATTCCTGCACGCCCAGCCGATCTGTCCACCGTTGCCCAGACGACCACAAAGCCATCGGAGTCCTCCAGTGCCCGCTTACCCATGGTCACGAAGATCTTCTCGCCGTTCAGCACCCATTCGTCACCGTCTCGCACCGCAGTGGTGCTGATGGCAGCGGTGTCGGAGCCTGCATGGGGCTCTGTCATTGCCATGGCACCCCATTTCGGTCTGCCCTCATTGAAGTTGCCGAGGAACTTCCCAATCTGTTCCTTAGTCCCTGAGGAGAAGACCGCAGCGCCCCCGAGCGCCGGGCCCGGTATGCAGAGGTACAGTCCCGCATCTCCCCAGCAAAGCTCTTCAGTTCTAAGGCCTGCTGCCGGATCCAGGCCCAGGCTGAAGATGTTCTCACGTCTCATCTCCCACATCCTGTCGATCAGTTCCTCCGGGCTTTCATGCTCGTGTTCATCGTAGTAGCGACTTATCGGTCGGAGTTGCTCCTCCGCGAACTCGCGCGCTTTCCTGACTCCCTGTGCCAGTTCCGGTTCAAGTTCGAAATCTATCATCTCGCAAGACCTCCTTCTACACTGTGGCCATGCCCTCAAAGGCGTAGAACCCGCGACCGTTCCTGAGCCAGAGTTCGACCGGGTGTTCTCGCACATAACCGTGGCCACCCAGTATCTGAACTGCCCGGTCGGTTACCATTAGCACCATGTCATCCGCATACGCCTTGACCAGCGACGCCTCTCTAATAGCATCTTCACCCCGGTCCAACTTCCAGGCTGCCTCCCAGGCCATCAACCTCGTAGCATCGATCTCGATCGCCATCTCGGCAAGCATGAAGGCGATCGCCTGACGTGAAGCGATAGGCTCTCCGAAGGCAACGCGCTCCTTAGCGTAGTCTCTTGAGTACTCAAAGGCGGCCCTGGCAACACCTACAGCCATGGCGGCAAGGGCTACGCGAGAGCAATCCAGTATATGGCCGAAATCGCACCCCTTCTGCCCTCCCAACCGACTATCCGCGGGAACACGGCAGTCCTTCAGGCTAACTTCATACGTAGCCAGAGCCTTGATGCCCATATTCTTCTCTCTCTCACCAATCGAAAGCCCGCTCGCACCTTTCTCGACGATGAAACCCTGGACACCGTCTCCTTGCTGCGCGTATACCAGGATCAGTTCCGCCTCGGCAGCGAGGGGCACATAGCACTTGTCACCGTTCAGAACATAGCCATCGCCGTCGGCTCGTGCAGTTGTTGACAGAGCGTAAGGATTGAAGCCAAATCGCGGCTCGATCAGTGCAGCACTGGCAGGCCTGAAGGTATCGCCGCAGAACAGAGGCAGTAACTCCTTCTTCTGCGTTTCGGTGCCCATCTCCAACACCGGATAGGCAAACAGAGCGGGGCAGAGCACATGCATAGCCAGGGAGAGGTCTCCCCATGCCAGTTCCTCAGCTATGAGTGATCCTGTGATCAGTGAGCGATCTCCTCCGCCCCCTCCAAACTCCTCTGGTATACCGCTGGAGACCAGCCCCATACTCCAGGCTGTAGACACAAGGGCCTCAGGTATTTCGCCGCTCTCGTCACATTCACGGTAGACCTTGCGCATCTCATCGCCGGCAAACTCCTTGACCATACTCATGATCATCTGTTGCTCTTCTGTGGGACTAAACGAAATCATGCGTTGCTCCTTTCAGGCTATGCGCGCCAGCACGACGCGTTGACTCAAACTTTTGTACTGTAGCACCGGCCACGGTTTTAGTCAACGATAATAACAGGGGCGCTCAGCCCAAGCGTAACGGCTGCACGTATCTAGTTGAGGACAGGAACCTACGACAGCGGCCCCGACTAACCCAGTTTGCGGAGTTCG
>JBLRXG010000039.1:0-8533 GCA_047920855.1 Dehalococcoidia bacterium
GGCTTCGGACGGAAGGATACCTGAGAATATCGCCTTCATTCAGTGCGTCGGCTCTCGCGATATCAGGAACAAGGCCTATTGCTCCAGTGTCTGCTGCATGCACGCTACCAAGGAGGCAATGCTGGCCTACGAGCACCATCCAGGAACGAAGTCGACCATATTCTATATGGACATGAGAGCCGTGGGTAAGAGGTTCCAGGAGTACATAGCCAGGGCGAAGAAGGACTACAACGTGGACTACATCAGGGGGCGGCCGGGCAGGATCGAGGTCAACCCTGAAAATGATAACCCGGTAATCTGGTATGAGGAAACCACCACCGGAGAAGTCAAGCGATTCGAGGCGGAACTGGTGGTCCTTGCTCAGGCCATGGTTCCTCAGATCGACAAAGAGCTGGCGAATGCACTCGGTATAGAGCTGGATGAAGAGGGTTTTGTGAAGACCGAGGACAAGCTGCTGCAACCGCTGGATACCACGAGGCCGGGTATCTTTGCCTGTGGCTATGTCCATAGTCCCCGCGATATTCCTGACTCAGTAACCCAGGCTTCGGGAGCGGCAGGCAGGGCAGCCGAAGCGATAGCAGGAGGCAAGTAAAGTGGAAGAACCTCGCGTTGGTGTTTTCATCTGCCATTGCGGCATCAACATCGGGGCATATGTGAAGGTCCCCGACCTTGTCGAGTATGTCAAAGAGCTGCCGAATGTGGTTCATGCCGAGCGTAACCTGTTCACATGCTCCGAGGAGGGGGTCTCCGCGATAAAGAAGGCGATCAAGGATCACAACCTGAATCGCGTCGTTGTAGCTTCCTGTACCCCAAGAACCCATGAGGCACTCTTCCGGGCTGCCTGTGAGGAGGCGGGGCTGAACAAATATCTCTTCGAGTTCGTCAACATAAGAGACCAGTGCTCCTGGGTGCATATGCACGAGCCGGAGAAAGGCACGGAGAAAGCCAGAGACCTCATAAGGATGGGGATTGCCAAGGCCAGGCTGCTTGAGCCTCTGCAGGAGATCGAGATGGAGGTGGTTCCGTCGGCACTGGTCATCGGAGGCGGTGTCGTGGGAATGGAGGCGGCACTAAACCTTGCCAAGCAGGACTTCGAGGTTCATCTGGTGGAGAAGGAAGGACAACTGGGAGGCATTCTGCGCAATATCAACAAGCTGTTTCAGACGCATCAGGAAGCAGCCAATCTGGTCAAGACGCTCAGCGAGCAGGTCAAGAAGCATCCTAGGATTCGCACTCATCTTTCATCTAAGGTCAAAGAGGTTACCGGCTTCATAGGTAACTTCGATGTTAGCATCGAGGGCAAGGAGGGGGAGGACAAGTTCAAAGTGGGTACCATCATAGTTGCCATCGGTGCCGAGCCACTGAAACCAACGGGGCAGTATGGGTACGGAGAACTGAGCAATGTTGTCACCCAAGTGGAACTCGAGGAGATGATGAAGAAAGGCGAGGCGCCAGGTGAGAACATCGTCATGGTCAACTGCGTGGGGGCCCGTGTTCCTGAGAGAACCTACTGCAGTAGGATCTGCTGCATGACTGCGATCAAGAACGCCTCGCTTATCAAGGAGGCAAACCCGAAGGCCAAGGTCTGGATATTGCATCGGGATCTGATGACTTACGGTGTGGATTACGAGGGGCATTACCGAAAGGCGATGGAACTGGGAGTCAGGTTCGTGAGGTATAGCCTGGATAGACCTCCTGAGGTGATCGGAGACGGCAAGGTCGAACGGATAAGGGTGTACCATGAGTTGTGGAGAAAGGAGATCGAACTCCCATGTGATACGCTTGTTCTGACTACTCCCCTCATCCCCAGCGAGGACAGCCAGAACATCTCCAAGATGCTCAAGGTATCCATGGATGAATTCGGTTTTCTGCTCGAGGCACATCTGAAGCTGCGTCCTGTCGAGTTTGCCATGGACGGAGTGTATATCTGTGGCTCTGCACGTTGGCCGACAGACGTGACCGAGGGAGTGTCACAGGCGTATGCAGCCGCTGCCAAGGCGGCCGGGCCGCTCAGACTGGGCTATGTGAAGGCAGAAGCGATAAACGCATTTGTCAACGAAGCTGAGTGTGAGGGGTGTGGTCTGTGCGTGTTGTTGTGTCCGTTTCAGGCCATCGAGCTTCAGGATAGAAAGGGCAGTATGGTGGCTCACGTCAACGAAGCAGTCTGCAAGGGCTGCGGTACCTGCTGTGCAGCCTGCCGCTCAGGAGCGATAAACATGCACCACTTCACCGATCAGCAGATCATGGCACAGGTAGAGGCGCTGTTCGGCTAGGTGGAGTATCAAGATCAGTGCCTATGGTCAGGTACCCGATACAGGCAGTCTCTGAGTCGCGTTCGGTCTCTCTGCCACAACACGAGCTTTGCTCCATAGATTGCGGTGCCGATCATGGTGTTGCCCTTGCCCGGTTGAGGCGAAGTCAGAGAGGCGATTGGGGACTTAGGGCTAAGTGCTGATGTCAGCCCCTTCTGTCGCGGACAGGAGTGTCTGAGGGAGACTGCGTGGAAGTCGGTTATGAGGGAGTGACCTCGCATATGGAAGACGAGAAGAGGATTGGAGTATATATCTGCCACTGCGGTTTGAATATCGCGGCTACGGTTGATGTGGAAGAGCTAGCCCGATATGCTGCCACATTGCCTCACGTGGTGGTGTCCCGTGACTATCGGTACCTGTGTTCTGATCCGGGGCAGGATCTGATCAAGAACGACATCAGCGAGATGGGGCTGAACAGGGTGGTCGTCGCGTCGTGTTCTCCACGGATGCATGAGCTCACCTTCCGCAAGGCTTGCCAGGCGGCAGGTCTGAACCCATATCTGTACGAGCATGCGAACATCAGAGAGCACTGCTCATGGGTGCACGCAGACAAGAACCGGGCGACTGAGAAGGCCAAGGACCTTGTTCGAGCCGCAGTTCAACGCATTTACTATCATCAGCCTCTGGAGATCAGAGAGGTGCCGGTCAATCCCAACACCCTGGTTGTCGGAGCGGGCATTGCGGGCATAGAGGCAGCCCTCAAGATAGCTAACGGAGGTCACAAGGTATACCTCGTGGAGAGGGACCCCTCGGTCGGCGGGCACATGATCCAGCTGGACACCACCTTCCCGACGCTGGATTGCTCGGAGTGCATAATGACCCCCAAGATGAGCGAAGTGGGGCATCATCCCGATATCGAACTTCTGGCTTACAGCGAGGTGGAAGAAGTATCGGGGTCTGTGGGCAACTTCAGTGTAAAGGTGAGGAAGAAGGCCAGGTTTGTGGATGAAGAGAAGTGCATAGGCTGCGGCATCTGTGAGCAGAAATGTCCGAGGAAGGTGCCGAGTGAGTACGAAGTGGGCCTTACAAAGAGGCCGGCCATCTACATTCCTTTTGCCCAGGCCATCCCGAATGTGGCGACGATAGACAAAGACACATGCGTCTACATCAAGTCGGAAGGGAAGAAGTGCGGCGCCTGCATCAAGGCCTGTGATGCCGGGGCCATAGATTTCGAACAGAAGGACCGGATCATCGAACTGGAAGTCGGGGCCATTATCCTGGCTACGGGATATGATGTCTTCGATCCGGCTCAGATACCGCAATATGGCTATGGCAGATACGACAACGTCATAACCGCCCTTGAGTTTGAGAGGATTACCTGCGCCTCGGGGCCGACCTCCGGGAAGATCCAGCTTAAGGACGGCAGGACACCCGAGAGCGTGGCTATCATCCATTGCGTCGGGAGCCGCGATAAGAACTACTGCGAGTATTGCTCCAGGATCTGCTGCATGTACGCACTGAAACATGCCCATCACCTGAGGGAAAAGACAGGCGCAGACGTGTACGGGATGTACATAGACATGCGCTGCACGGGAGACGGCTACGAGGAGTTCTACAAGCGTGTTTCCGAGGAAGGCGTCATTCTCATAAAGGGCAAGGTAGCGAGTGTTACCGACAGGGCGGTCACTGAGGAGGAGCAGGGCAAGCTCATAGTGATAGCTGAGGACACACTGGTTGGCAGGATGATGCGCATACCTGTGGATATGGTCATCCTGTGTCCGGCTATGATACCGCAGTCCGACGCTACCGAAGTAGCCAGGAAGTTCTCCATCACTCAGAAGGCAACGGGTTTCTTCCTGGAGCGCCATGCCAAGCTTGAGCCTCAAGCTACAGCGGTAGACGGGGTCTTCATTGCCGGTTGCTGCCAGTTTCCCAAGGATATTCCCGACACCGTATCTCACGGCAGGGCTGCGGCAGCTGCTGCGCTGGAGTTGATCGACAAGGGCAGCGTCGTAACTGAAGCTGCCACCTCCTGTGTCGATGAAAGCCTCTGTCATGGCTGCGGCATATGCGAGGAGATATGCGAGTTCCAGGCACCCAGGGTGGTGATCAAGGACGGAAAGAGGGTATCGACGGTGAACGAGGCATTGTGCAAAGGCTGTGGCGTGTGTGCCGTTGCCTGTCCCAGCGGGGCCATGTCAATCAAGCATTTCACCCGTGACGAGATAGCCACCATGATTGAGGCTTTGACGGCGGTGGCCGATGACTGAATTCGAGCCCCGCATCATTGCCTTCGCCTGCAACTGGTGTACATATGCTGCGGCAGATATCGCCGGCACCAGTCGAATCCAGTATCCTCCCAACGTGAGGATAATCAGGGTCATGTGCAGCGGCATGGTGGCGCCGGAGCACATATCGCTGGCACTTGAGAACGGGGCCGATGGCGTTCTGGTGGCCGGTTGTCATCCCGGCGACTGCCATTACATATCTGGGAACCTGAAGGCGGAGGAGAGGTTCCAGATGGTGAAAAAGGTGGCCGATATGCTCGGCATCGAGAACGAGAGGGTGAGACTCAGGTGGATAGCCACATCCGAAGGGCCGATATTCGCCCGAACTATCGAAGAAATGGTGCGCGAGCTGAAGGAACTGGGTCCGTCGCCGTTCAGGGGATCCAGGAGGGCCTCTGCGGAAGAGCCCCAGCAGGCGCTGGCAGATGTGCTTCAGGACACGAAATCCTACTATTGCCTGGAGTGCAGCAAGTGCACCAGTATATGCCCCGTGTCCAGGTATGATCCGTCATACTCACCACGGGCGGTTATCGAGAATGCTGCACTGGGTCTGGAGAGCGAGAACACCGGCGACAAGAAGCTCTTTTCCTGCCTGAGCTGCTACGCCTGTTCTCTGAGATGTCCCAGTGACGTTGACTATCCCGCCTTCATGCAGAAGATGAGGGCGCTGGCGTTCAAGGTGGGTGAGCACGGGTGTCCGGCCCATGGCGGCTTGCTGCACTCGGTCACACGACTGATGGCCAGGTCGCCCTACAAACAGAACCGCCTGGGCTGGCTCACCGATAGGCACAAGATATCGGATGAGAGCGATACGCTGTTCTTCGTCGGTTGCGCACCATACCTCGAGCCTATCTTTGGCTACCTCGGTGTGCGGGCACTCGACGCTACGGAGGCGAGCCTCAAGATGCTGAATCGTGCCGGAGTTGAGCCCATGCTGCTTCACGACGAGAAGTGCTGCGGACACGATGCGCTGTGGACGGGCGATACCGAGACCTTTCGCAGGCTGGCCGAGCATAATACGAAGCTGATCAAAGAGGCCGGGGTGAAGAGGATCATCTTCTCCTGTCCCGAAGGTTATCGGACGCTCAAGCTCGACTATCCGGCGCACGGGTTTCAACTCGGTTGTGAACTCCAGCATATCTCCGAGTTTCTGGCCGAGAAGATCGAGAAGGGAGAGCTGAGGTTCAGGGAGTCAAAGAAGAAGGTGACATATCAGGATCCATGCCGACTGGGCAGACATCTGGGCGTCTATGATGCACCGAGGGCAGTTCTGGGGGCTGTGCCCGGCGTGGATCTGCTCGAGATGGAGAGAAACAGGGAGTGTGCCCTATGCTGCGGAACCAGCGCTTTCACCAACTGCGACGTGTATTCCCACGAGATGAGGATGGAGCGATTGCGGGAAGCCGAAGCAACCGGTGCGGAGTTGCTCGTCACCAGTTGTGCCAAGTGCCGGGTGCACTTCGAGTGTGCGATGAATGACAAGAGCGAGGAAAAGGGGCCCGAGATGAGTATTAGGATAGTCGATCTTGCGAGTTTCGTGGCGGATGCCCTCGAATAGCGTATGGGTTGCTTCGGGTTGAGGAGCAAGAGTTCGGGAGGCTGAATATGTACAGAATAGTGAAGAAGGAGGTTCTGGTCCCCAACACAGTCTACCTCAGGATTGAGTCTCCCGAGATAGCGCGGAAGGCCGAGCCCGGGCAGTTTGTGATTCTGCGGGTTGACGAGGTTGGCGAGAGATTTCCCCTGTCACTGGCCGGTTGGGACAAGAAGGAAGGGACCGTGGATGTCCTTTTTCTCATCATGGGCCGAAGCACTATGAAGCTGGCCGCTTTAGGAGAAGGCGATGATGTGATGGACGTGGTGGGTCCTCTGGGCAGGCCGAGTGAGATCGAATCCTATGGCAATGTGATATGTGCCTGCAGCACGTTTGGCGTCGGGCCTGTTATGCCCTTGATAGCGGCCCTCAAGGAGAAGGGGAACAAGGTGATCTCAGTGATGGAGGCAAAGGACGAGGGCTTGTTGTTCTGGGAAGACAGGTTGAAAAAGGTGAGCGACGAAAGCCACGTGGTTCTAGGCGATGGCAGCCGCGGAAAACACAGGCAGGCGAGCGAGTTCATCAAGGAGTACCTGGAATCGGGTAACAGGATCGACAGGGTTTTCGCACTGGGGCGTGTCTTCATGATGATGGAATGCTCCAACGTAACGAGGCCCTTCGAGGTTAAGATTATCGTGGCGCTCACTCCGATCATGGTTGACGGTACGGGCATGTGCGGCTGCTGTAGGGTCTCTGTGGCGGGCGGGACCAAATTCACATGCGTTGACGGGCCGGAGTTCGATGGTCATACGGTGGACTGGGAACTCTTGATCAAGCGGAAGCGTGCTTACCTACGGGAGGAGGCACAGGCCTTCGACCTGTGGCATATTGAGAACCTGCGTCGGATGGCGGAGTTGTCCGAATTATCCGGCCGGTCCTCTGTGGTGTGACAATGGCAGACAAACCAAGACTGAACCTGAACCGGGTGCCGATACCAAAGCAGTCCCCGGAGGAGAGGCGAGGGAACTTCAGTGAGGTAGCTCTCGGTTACACCGACGAGCAGGCTATGGAGGAAGCGGGGCGCTGCATCGACTGCAAGAAGCCGGGGTGCATGGATGGTTGCCCGGTCAACGTCGATATTCCCGGGTTCATAAGGGCGATGCAGCAAGGCGATATGCCTGAGGCGGTGAGGATACTCAAGAGCAAGAACAGCCTGCCGGGGATCTGCGGTCGTGTCTGCCCGCAGGAGACACAGTGTGAGCTAACGTGTAACCTTGCCAGGAAGGATGCTCCCATAGCTATCGGCAGGCTGGAGCGATATGTCGCGGATTGGGAGATCGTCCATCCCGAGGCTGTGAAGCAGGGAGACGGGGGTGGAGAAGGCAGTGGCAAGAGCGTTGCCGTCGTCGGCTCAGGGCCGGCAGGGTTGACCTGTGCTGCCGACCTGGCCAAGCTGGGACATCGAGTTGTCATTTTTGAGGCGCTCCACGTTGCCGGCGGAGTGCTTGTATACGGGATACCCGAGTTCAGGCTGCCCAAGGCGATCGTCCAGGGTGAGGTAGATTATGTCAAGTCTCTCGGCGTCGAGATCAGGCTCAACCATGTCATCGGCAAGATAGCCACCGTCGATGAGCTTCTTGGAGACGGCTTCGACGCGGTCTTCCTGGCTCCCGGAGCTGGTGCGCCTATGTTCCTGGACATACCGGGGGAGAACCTCAGCGGCATCTACTCAGCTAACGAGTTTCTTACCAGGACCAATTTGATGAAGGCATACTTGTTCCCCGAGTATGACACGCCGATACAGGTGGGCAGACGGGTGGCGGTGTTCGGTGCCGGAAATGTGGCCATGGATGCCTCCAGGTGTGCGTTGAGACTGGGTGCGGAGGAAGTGTACATAGTCTACCGGCGGTCTAAGACGGAGATGCCCGCCAGGCTCGAGGAGAGAGAAAACGCTGAGGAGGAAGGGGTGATCTTCAAGCTTCTCACCAATCCGGGCAGGTTCATCGGCGATTCACGAGGGGTGGTCAGGGCAGTGGAACTACACGAGATGGAACTGGGTGAGCCCGATGACAGCGGTCGAAGACGCCCCATCCGCAAGCCCGAGTCGGAGTTCATCATGGACATAGACGTCGCTATACCGGCCCTGGGCACAAGGCCGAACCCCATTATTCCTTCGACTACCAGCGGCCTGGAGCTCACGAAGTGGGGCACAGTGCTGACCGATGAAGCCACCGGCAGTACAAGCAAGGAGAGAGTGTGGTGTGGAGGAGACATGGCTACCGGGGCGGCGACCGTCATCAGTGCCATGGGCGCAGCTCGGCGGGCTGCCATCTCCATTGATGCGTGGCTCAAGAATTCCGACTGACCCGCTGCCGATGATGACAGGATGACCGGAATGGATCAATCGAAGGTCTATAGTGAGACGACGTGTCAACTCATACAATAATGTTACCGAACAG
>JBLRXG010000040.1:0-8454 GCA_047920855.1 Dehalococcoidia bacterium
GCGTAACGGGATCACCTTCACCAGGTCACGCTCCTACAAGAAGAATGACAATTGTCATGTGGAGCAGAAGAACTGGTCGGTGATAAGACGGGTAATAGGCTATGACCGCTTTAGCACAAAGGCAGCATTCGAGGTATTGGAGGATGTCTATGCCCTGCTACGTTTGTATATCAACTTCTTCCAGCCAGTATCAAAACTCATACGAAAGACCCGGCATGGGGCCAAAGTGCACAAAGCTTATGACACTGCCCAGACGCCTTACGTGCGCCTGCTAAGAAGCGGAGTACTCACAGAAGACAAGAAGCGCGAGTTGGCTGATATGTACGGTGCTCTCAACCCGGTGACCCTCTTAAAGGAGATCAGGCAATCAGTGGACCACCTCTGCACTCTGGCTGAAACGTAATGGAAAGAATCAACTCGGTAACCGGTATTATGATGCAACAAGGAGCACTTCGGTAACACTTTGTTTTGACGCAACACGGGACAGTGAAGGAGGAGATGGGCAGAAGGATCGCCTGAGCCAGGGAGGCAGGGGTCCGGGCAGAACAGTCAGAGACCGTGGTAGATTCTAGTAATGTCCGAGCAGTCCGCGGTCGCGGGCGATGTTCTCGAAGAACTTGAAGGCCAGGAATCCCGCTCCGAAGTAGAAGGCCGAGTTACCGACCAGGAATAATACATCGCCGGGAGGAAGCTCCAACAGCGTCTGCCCGCCGATCATCACCTTGCCGATGAGCCATGTCCCCAGCGACAGAGGCATGAAGCGCATCGCAGGCGTCCACCCGAAGGGAGCGGCGATGAAGATCACCAGGACGAACTGCAGGATCTGGAGAGCCGATTGCACCCGTTTGAACACCAGGGCCAGCCCGCCCATGAAGAACCCGATCCCGTAGACACCGGCGACGGTCAACAACACCAGCGGTATCAGGCTGAGGACATCGAGATTGAGCCACTTGCCGGTGGTGGCCATCATCAGGAGCAGCACGATAAACACAGTGAAGACATTAATGATGAAGTGGGCCGCCACGCGCAAGATGGTCACCCATCCAAACCCTAGCGGGCTCATATATAGCTGCTCGAGTGTACCCTGCTGAGCCTCCTCGATCATCGCCCAGGAGAGTGTGCTGTAGGCCATCAAGGCAAAGGTCCAGACCATGAACCCGACAACTATCCCTTCCAGCGTCTCACCGGTGTCGGCCGGCGTACCGCCCATCAAGGCCATAGCACCGTAGAAGATGAGCAGGAAGATCACGAACATCGTGCCAATCATGGAGATCGTGTCGAAGTAATAACGCTTCAGGTAGATGTACCTTATCTTCAGTTGGGCCATGAACGCCGCCAGGTACCTCATTTCAACTCCCCCCTCACAATCGCCAGGAAGATCTCCTCCAGGTTGGGCTCCTTGTGGCCGATAGACTTGACCTGCGCGCTTCCGGCCTTGAGCATATCAAGCACCTCGTAGAGCTCTGCACCGTCCTTCAGGTCGGCGTCGATGTAGGTGCGATGGTTGGTTGACGAGAGCGCAAGCAGCGGGAACCGCTCCTTCAGTCTCAGTTCAAGTTCCGCAACAAGATGCCCCTCGAGTTCGAAGCGGTACGCGCTCACCTGGAAGAGCTTCATGAGATTGGCCACCCGGTCGTCGACAACGACGCGCCCGTTGTTGATGACGATAACCCTCTCGCAGATATCCTGTACGACGTGCATGTCGTGTGAGGACAGCAGAATAGTGCGTTCGCCGCGGGCAGCCATCTGCTTCAGGACGTTCCTCAGTTCGTAGGAAGTCTCGACGTCGAGTCCCAATGTCGGCTCGTCGAGCAGGAGCACCTCCGTCTGTCGTATCAGAGCGCAGGCCAGGGCCAGCTTCTGCTGCATTCCCCGGGAGAGCATCCGAGCCGATGTCTTCTCCTTATCCTTGAGGTCGAAGAGCTCGATCAACTCGTCGATGTACCCCTTCACCTTCCGGACCTGATGTCCCTGGATCCCGGCGAAGAACTCGAGGTTCTCGCGCGGCGTAAGTCGCCAGTATATGTTGCGGTTCCCCTCGAGGAGGGCGGCCACCCTCTCCATGGCCTTCTTCGGCTGGCGCTGAGCATCCACTCCATCGAGCCATATCTCGCCCGAGGTCGGCTTGATGAGGCCGGCAATGCACTTAATGGTCGTGGTCTTTCCCGCTCCGTTGGGTCCCAGCAGCCCGACGACCTCGTTCTTGTGGACAGAGAAGCTGACGCGGTCGACGGCTACCACCGGCTTATCACGTCGCCTGGGGTAACGTTTGGTCAGATCCTTAACCTGCAGGACAGTTTCCATCTCAGTACCATTAGGCCGCAGTGTGTATACGCTGTGTTCGATCACCCTCTGCCAAACAGCTTCTCCCTCATCAGTCGCGGCGGGAGCGAGCCACATGAGAGAACGGCGTCGTGGACCTCCTTCAGCGACGCGTGAGGATTCCTCTTCTTGTACTCATCGATTAGATTCATGATCTCCAGTTTCCCGATGAGATAGCTCATGGGCTGGGTCGGGCTCATGGTGTAGCGCCGCACCTCGGCTTGAGCGTTACTCCTCTCCAGGCTGGCTTTCTCCACCAGGAAGTCGATCCCTTCATCCACCGTCATCTTTCCGGTATGCAGGGAGACATCGAGGATGATGCGGGCTGCCCGCCATAGCTGGTCGGAGAGTCTCCCCAGCCGCTGCATGGGCTTGTCGACGTATCCGAGCTGCTCCATCAGTTCCTCACAGTAGAAGGCCCAGCCTTCAGGAAAGAGGGTGGAGACGAATCCACCGAGTTTCCTCGGCAGCGAGCCGACTGTGTTGGCATAGACAAACTGGAGGTGATGGCCGGGATAGGCTTCGTGGAGAGTGGTAACCGGCAGTTTGGCATAGTTGTGTCCCTTGAGCTTCTCCTCCTGTTGCTCGGGCGGACTGGAAGGATCAACCGGGGTCACGAGGAAGATCCCCTGCTGCACCTTCTCCAGGGGTCCGGGCATCATATACGCGGCGTAAGGGATTACGCCCCGCAGGAATGGTGGGGTGGGCTCTATTTTGAGCGTCTCTCCCTCGGGGATCGACACGATGTCCTTCTTGGCTACGAACTCCCTTACTCTGGCCATCTCACCCCGGTAGACATCGAGCAACTCATCAGCATTGGGGTGGTCGGCCTTGGCCTGTTCCAGGAGTTCTTTGACCGTCTTCCCCGGGGCGATGTCTCCGGCCAGCCTGTTCATCTGCTCCTGCGTCTCCTCAAACAGCTTCCACCCTGTCTTTAGGAGTCCCTCAGCGTCGTAGTCCAGCATGTGGTCGTCACGAAGCAGTTCCTCGAAGATATCTTTCCCGACCGCGAAGTCGCCCTTCGCTGCGGGGGCCACGCGCTGCTGCAGGAACTCCACGTAGCCCTGCACAGCCTGAGTCGCCTTCTGGCTGGCCTCGTTCAACTGAGGCGCAAGCTTCGGTGTCTGCTGAGCAAGTGCAGGGATGAGCATGTTGAAGAGCGCCAGGCCCTGCTGGGCGGACTCCTGTGCTATCTGGTTCCAGACCGGCGGAACGGTCTCTGGCTCAATGTTCTCTTTCCCCTGAGCCAGCACTCGAGGTACTTCCCGTAGCCTGCCCAAGACCTTCTCTAGCCGTTCCTCCAGCGGTGCGAACTCCTTTATCAGCAGAAGGAACACTCCTCCCATGCCCTCATTGCAGTATCCGACGGGATTACGGATGTGATCTTTGAGCGTCTCGAACCCGCGAAGCGCCGATTTGGCAGTCTGGATCATCAGTCGCTGGTCTATTCTGGCGTCAACGTCAAAGGCAGCGGTATCGAAGGTCTCGAAGTCCTTGATAGCCTCCCTGATCTCCCTCTGCAGTCTCTCCAGAGTAGCCTTGCTGTGATCGGCCAACCGGTCGTCGAAGCGGTGGTCGCCCAGTTGAGTGGCCGCCACGGGGGACTCCTCCATGAAACGGTCGATAAACTTCTCTGCCAATCTGTAGAACTCAGCCTGATCGGTCTTATTTGTCATAAACCTCCTTGCGATAATGCTTCATACCAGGCGGCTAGCCGCCCGTAATCGATACATCGTCGATCCTGATGTGGGGAGACACGAGTGTCTCGATGCGCTCTGTTTCACTGGATAACCCGGACACCCTGGCCAGAAGTTCGAATAGGTTCCCCGAGATCATGGTCTCGATTAGCGGCCGGGTGAGCTTCCCGTCCTCGATGAGGAACCCTCCCTTGACCACTCCGGAGATGTCTCCACTCACCGGCTCGGGAAAACCCGAGAACCTCGTGACCAGGATTCCCCGCTTAACCCCGCCGATAAGATCATCCTTTCGCGTCTCCCCTGGCTTGATCAGGAGATTGGTCGGACCGATACCGGGAACGGTGCGGGTGCCTCCCGAGGCATGGCCGCTCGAGTGGCGACCATCCTTTCTTGCGGTATAGCTGTTATGTAGATATGTGCGTAGAACGCCATCCTCGATGAGTTTCGAGTGTGTGTGTGGTAGACCCTCCCGGTCAAAAGATTCGGAACCCACTCCACCTTCGAGTCGGCCGTTGTCTTCGATAGTAAGCATTGAAGAGACGACCCCCTTGTCGATCATGCCGGCCCACCTGCTCATGCCCTTCTGAACGTTGTTTGCGTTGAGCGCCCAGAGCACCGGCTGTATCATAAACTCAAGAACGGCGCTCGGAGACAGGATCACGGTTCCCACAAAGGACTCTCCCTTTCTTGCGCCGAGCGAGGATACCACACTCCTGGCAAAGTCAAGGGCTGTCTGTCTAACATTGAGTTCGCTCACCTTCCTCGTGGCATCGAAGCGGTAGTTGAAGCTCGATACCTCCTCACCATCTCGTGCCATGCCCATGATGAAGTAGGACAACAGGCTACCCTGTTCCTCGGCCTTTATGCCCTTTGAGTTAACGATGGCCCGTCTCCCGATTGTGGCGTTGAACTCTGCAGAGTCGATCGTAACACGCGAGTCGTAGTCTCTGGCGACTGCCAGCATCTCGTCGATCTTTGAGATAGCATCATCAAGCCCCAGTTTCTCCGATTGACTGTCGTAGAGGCCGTGGACTGGCGCTACAGGCCCGGGCCCCGGCAGAACGTTGTTCTCATCCTCAGGTGAGGCCTTGCTCAGGCTCACTGCTGCCCGGACTGCCTCCTTGATGTTCTGCTCGTCCAGCGTGTTGACCGAGGCGAAGCCCAGCGCCCGATTGGAGAATACCCGGATGCCTATGCCGTCCTTGGCATGCGAGGTCGCGAGTTTCAGTTCGTTTGCCTCTGCCTTGACACTGATCTCTCTTCCCCTGGTCAAAAAAGCCTCGGCCTCATCGGCCCCCAGCTTCAGCGCATTCTTTACTGCGAGTTCACCATATTCTTGAAGGTCCATTATCCCCTCCCTCCGATTATCGCTTTGCATCTCACGTAACCACCGCCGGCATCGACCTTGGCTGGCTGGCCCTTGCCGCAGTAGCCCGACCCCAGGTCGAATTGAAACTCAGAGCTCACGGCGTCCACACTCTGGAGGACGTCGAACGCCTGCCCGCTGATCGCCGCCCCGCGCAGGAGTTCTCCCAGTTTGCCGTTCTCTATCCTGTAAGTCTCCTGGACGGAGAACATGAACTCCGCATTGGCATCCGCCTGGCCGCCCCTCGGTCCCTTAAGCAGGTAGCCTTGCTTCACCTCGGATATCATCTCCTCCAGTGTCTTGTTCCCCGGCTCTATGTAGGTGTTACGCATTCTGATCAGAGGTTCATCAGAGTATTCGAAGGCCCGGGCATTCCCCGTCGCCTTCACGCCGAATAGCGCCGCCGTTTCTCGATTATGAAGGTAGGATTTCAGTATGCCTCGCTCAATCACGACAGTCTTCTCGGTGACGACCCCCTCGTCGTCGACGAGAACCGTCCCGCCGGCGTTGTGCCCATACTGCGATGGCCCGCTGTCGACCAGGGTCACCAGTTCGCTGGCCACCCTTTGCCCCAGCTTTCCTTCGGTGATCGCCCCGGAGAGGACGAAGTCGGCCTCCACGGTATGTCCGATCGCTTCATGGGCCAGCAGGCCCACAATGCCCGGATCCAGGATCACGACCGCCCGCTCGCCCCTGGGATGCCCGGCCTTGAGGAGTTTGTCGGCACGCCTGGCCACCGATTCCGCTAGCTCATCGGGCTGCCTCTTGAAAAGGTCTCTCCATCCGCCGGTCACTCCCAGCGACTCAAAAACCTCTACGTGGCGGCCGTCGGCAGAGGCCACACCCATCAGCCTGAACTCCGGCTTCGAGTCGAATACCTCTGCCCTTGCGCCGTCTGTGGTGAAGATGTACTTGTGGTCCAGGGTCTCACGATAGCCGCACAGAGTGGACGCGATAAAGGGATACGAGCTCACCTTACCTTCAGTAGCGCGCACCAGTTCGAGTTTCTCCTCGAAGGGATGGGCACTGAGCGGATCGTCGATCTCGGGACCAAACCTGCCTCTGGCGAGCTCTGCTTTGCCGAGGCCGGCTACTGCTTTCTTCCCGGATGCCCTGGCTCCGCTGATCGCGTCTCGAATCGCCCTGCTGATGCTATCCCGATCCAGACGCGATGTGCTGCTGAAACCCCAGCCTCCCTTATGAAAAGCCCTCGCCCCTATCCCGCTGTAGATCGTTGAATTGGCTGCCTCGAGTTCGCCCTGGCGGATCGCTATGTTCACTGCCCTGCGTTCGTGATAACGCAGCTCCCCATAGTCCACCCCGCTGAATTCACCCAGCAGCTTCTCCAGTAGTTCATTCATGGCTCATCGTTTCTCCTCTCATTGGCTATCCCTCCTTTGCCTCACGATATCGGCATGCCAGGACTGCTACCCGGCGTCAAGAGTCTAACACGGCGGCCTTGATAATCGTCTTCCGGGAGTTGTCACTCGACGAAGACCTTCACCATTTCACCGTCGCTGCTCCGCACGTCCACTTCAAGCTCACTCAGAGCTTCGATAAGCTCGTCGAAGTCCTCGGGCTTAAGGTTACGCATATCGAAGTCTATGCCTTTCTCGCGAAGCGCTCCGCTTACCTTGTCCCGGGCCTGGTCAGGTAAGAGAGACGTGAACTTCATGCCCGAGCGTATGAGCGACATGGGCACACGCACGTTTACGCGGTCGACATCGCCGGCGCCCTCGTGCTCAGGGTCCGGCTGCACGGTGACGCGAAGGTACTTGCCCCTGGAGGGCCTGGCAGTACGGTCTCTCAACACGTGGGCCTCGTGATGCCCTTCCTCACCTCTCAGCGCACCCAGTAGACGTTGCGCTTCATCCACAGTTATCTTCTTGTTTTCCAGCAGTTCCAGGATCTTCTTCTGACTTTCAGACATTGCTCTCTTCCTCCTTTCGTTCTCTAAATGTTCGGTTTCTAGATGACGGTGATCTCAAACCGTCCGTCATCATCGGTTACGTCAACCCGAAGACCGGGCGTTGAACAGATCAACCCAACCGCAGCCATGATGCCTCTGAATGAGCATACAGTACTGAGGACAATCCCGGCGGTGCTCGACTGTCGGTTCCTTCGCCTTCTCAACTGCAGGATAGCGCCGACCACAAGCACAACCGGCAACAGCACAATCAGAAGGGCTAATGCCAGCGGTAGCAGCAGGAAGATCGGCAACCAGCAGCCGGGCCTTATCTTCTTCCCGGGAATCCTCAGTCGCAGTAGCAGAGGCGGTCGCTTCATGTCGTTAGCCTCCTGATCGCTTCCTCGGGGGAGATCTCACCGCGCTGAAGGTCGGCCAGCACTTCTTCCTCAGGTGAGGTCTTCACGATTTCGACGAACTGAAACTGCTTGGCGATGCGGTTGAGCCTGTTTTTCACGGTAGGGTAGCTGATGCCGAACATCTGTTCCATCTCCTTGATGGAGCCGTGGGAGCGTACAAAGGCCATTACGAACACCTGGTCCTCCCACGGGAGACTGGCCAGAGTGGGCAGCGCGAAGCTGCCTTCAATGGCGACATCGGTATCAGCCACGCGCACGCGCTCAACGGTTATCTCCTTACCCTGGGTCATCTTTGTCAGTTCGTTCCACTCTCTGGTCATTTTGCCCCCTTTATCATAATCAATGCGCCAGGTGAATATGTTAACGTATTATGATGGCGGCGGTTAACTTTGTCAACCCTACTCCACGAAGACCTTCACCTTCTCCTCGTTGCTCTCGACATCCACTTCGAGGTCGCCGAGCGCTTCGACCAGCTCGTCGAGGTCATCGGGGTTGAGATTGCGCAGGTCGAATCCAAAGCCCCGATCCTTAATGGTGGCTTCGACCCTGTCCCCCACCTCGCGCGGCAGGACCGAGGCGAACTTGATGCCCGAGCGAATGAGTGCCAGCGGTAGGTGCACGTTTACACGTTCGGCATCATCGTCGTTCTCGTGCCCGGCACCGGGCTGCACGGTGACCCGCAGGTACCTCGGTTTTGCCTTCACCGTTCTTGCCTCTTCCCGGGTGGTGGTGCCAGGCGCGGTA
>JBLRXG010000041.1:0-8215 GCA_047920855.1 Dehalococcoidia bacterium
AAACAGTATTCTGCCCCTCCTGACCACTGCCACCCACTGATCCGGAGCACCTTTACCGCTACCCATCCTCGTCTCTGCAGGTTTCTTGGTTACAGACTTATCAGGGAAGATTCTTATCCATAGCTTGCCGCCGCGCTGTAAGTGGCGCACAAGCACGCGACGGGTTGCCTCAATCTGCCGCGCCGTGATCCAGGCAGCTTCCTCAGCCCTCAGGCCGTAGTCGCCGAAGGCAATCGTGTCGCCACTCTGGGCGAGCCCCTTTCGCCTTCCTCTATGTACCTTGCGGAACTTCACCCGTTTCGGCTGTAGCACTTCTCTCCTTCGCTTCGGGCACTATATCACCCTTGTATATCCATACCTTGACTCCGATAAGACCCATCAATGTATGGGCCTCAGCGATGCCATAATCAACGTTAGCACGTAGTTTGTGCAGGGGCATCTGGCCCTGACGGACAGTCTCAACTCTGGCGATCTCCAGGCCTCCAAGTCTTCCTCTGCACATGATCTTCACACCCTTGGCACCCGCCTGCATGGTCCGGAAAGCGGCCTGCCTCATCGCCCGCCGAAAAGGAATCCTCTCTTCCAGGCGCCCGGCTATGTTCCGAGCCACCAACGTGGCCTCAAGCTCCGGGTGTTCGACTTCCCTGATGGTCAGCCTTATCTTGTCTCCAGTCACCTTCTCCAGATCCGACTTCAGAGCCTCCACGTTCTGACCGCCCCTGCCGATCAGGATCCCGGGCCGACCGGAGAAAAGGGTCAAGTACACCTCGTCTCCCGAGCGCTCGATCTCCACGCGGGCAACTGCCCCTCCTGCACACTTCTCATCTACAACCCTGCGCAGTTTCAGGTCGTCCAGCAACAGCCGGGAATAGCCCTTACTGGCATACCACTTGGCCCGCCAATCCTGGTTGACACCCAGCCTGAAACCATACGGATGAACCTTTTGTCCCAAAACTATTCCTCACTTTCGGCGACGAAAACTGTGATGCGACTGGATCGCTTCAAAATCGGACTGGCCCTTCCCCTTGACTGAGGGCGGAATCTCTTCAGGGTATGCCCTTGATCAGCATATATGTCCGTAATCCTGAGTTCAGCAGGCGACATCTGGAAATTGTTCTCCGCATTCGCTGCCGCCGACCTGATCACCTTCGCCACAGCCTTGGCCGTCGGAGCAGGCACATACCTCAGCATGTCCAGAGCCTCGTCAACCTTCTTTCCCCTGACCATGTCGATAGCCAGACGGACCTTCTGAGGCGAGATGCCCACGTCCTTAGCCACAGCTCTAACCTTCATAGCTCTCTATTTCTTCCTCGCCTGCACCGTTGCCTTGGTCTTAGTGACATGTCCTCTGTATGTCCTGGTAGGGGCGAATTCGGCCAGCTTGTGTCCCACCATATTCTCAGTGATGAAGATGGGCACATGCCTCTTCCCATTATGCACTGCTATAGTATGACCGATCATTTGAGGCAGAATGGTGGAAGCACGCGACCATGTCTTAATCACTGCCTTATCGCCCGAATCGTTAAGCGCCTCTATCTTCCTGACCAGTTTCGCATCACAGAAAGGCCCTTTCTTAAGAGACCGTGACATCCTGCTTCCTCCCCTTAAGTATCATTTTGTCCGAAGTCTTGCGCCTACGCGTCTTTGCACCTAAAGCCGGCTTTCCCCAGGGAGTCTTGGGATGCATGCCCCGAGGGGCTCGGCCCTCACCGCCACCATGCGGATGGTCGCGCGGAGTCATTGCCGAGCCTCTCACAGAGGGTCGCTTGCCAAGCCATCTCTTGCTCCCGGCTTTGCCTAGCTTGATGTTTTCATGATCGACATTACCTATCTGCCCGACAGTAGCCCAACACTTGTGGTGAAACTTACGCAGCTCACCGGACGGCAGTTTGAGCACAACGTACTTGCCTTCCTTACTCATCACCCGGGCAGCATTCCCGGCACTATGCACAAGCTTTCCTCCCTTTCCGGGCTCAAACTCCACATTGTGCACCGAAGTTCCCACGGGAATCCCGGCCAGAGGCAAAGCATTCCCGAGTTTTATGTCAACATCCTCGCCCGACTGTATCGAATCACCTAGCCTGATGCCCAGAGGTGCCAGTATGTAGCGTTTCTCTCCATCGACATAGTGGATCAGGGCAATTCGGGCCGATCTGTTGGGGTCGTATTCCACAGAAGCCACCTTGCCCGGCACACCGATCTTGTCCCTTTTGAAGTCTATAATGCGCAGCTTGCGCTTACTCCCACCGCCTCTGCGACGGACCGTGATTACCCCCCTGCTGTTGCGGCCTCCCGTCTTCTTGAGCGTCACAAGCAACGACTTCTCAGGCGCCACCCTGGTCAGTTCGTCAAAAGTGGCACCGGACATGAATCTCCTGCCCGGAGAAGTCGGACGATACGTCTTCAATCCCACAATCAGCTCCCTATTTATGAGTCCTCTGCCAGCGAGTCTTCTTGAGAAGCTTCTTATGCCTGTGCTTGGACATCTTGCGCTTTCTCCACTTAGTTACTGAACCCATTAAACACCCTCAAAGAAAGTAATCTTGTGTCCCGGCGCCAGAGTTACTATTGCCTTCTTCCATGACGAACTGGTCACCTGTCTCCTGCCGAACCTTTTTGCCCTGCCGGGCACTGTAATCACGTTGACCTTGTTCACTTCTACCTTGAAGGCTCTCTCAACTGCCTCTTTGATCTGGCACTTACTGGCCGTGCCGGCTACCTCAAAGGCATATTTGTCGCTATCTTTGAGTAGCGTGGCCTTCTCTGTGATCAAAGGACGCCTTAAAACTTCGTATAGATGCAATTCATTCACCCCAAGTCTGCTCGATCTTGCTTATTGCGGGCACGGTGGCTATCAGCATTTCGTGAGAAAGCAGGTCCAGCACGTTGACCAGAGCCGATGGAAGCACCTTGACCTCGGGTAAGTTGGCAGCTGATCTCACCACCTCAGGTGTCGACTGACCGGTGAGGATCAGAACCGAGGATTCGCTTCCCAGCGACGCCAGAACATCTAACATGTACCTCGTCTTTCCCTCCTGAAAACTGAGCTCCTGCACAACCTTCATGTTGCCCTCTCGGGCTTTGGCGGAGAGCATGCATTTCAGCGCAAGCCTCCTCATCTTCTTGGGCATGGCCTGGCAATAGCTGCGTGGCTTGGGGCCGAAGACCACACCGCCACCCCGCAGCAAAGGCGACTTGATGTTCCCTCTGCGAGCCCTACCGGTGTGCTTCTGAGCATAGAGCTTTCTCTGGCTCCCCTTGACCTCACCCCTCGCCTTGGTGGAGGCTGTGCCCTGACGTCTGTTCGCCAGCTGCCTCACCATCGCCTGATGAACAACAGCCTCGTTAAACGGCACATCAAACACAGCCTTGCTAAGCTGTACATGATCGACAACCTGTCCGCTCAAATCGTAAACCGGCACTTCCATTCTCTGCTACCTTGTCTTCTCTATTATAAGCAGGCCTCCGCTGGCTCCAGGCACTGCGCCCTTGACCAGAAGCAGGTTACGCTCGAGATCGACACGCACCACCTCGAGACCGCGCGCCTTCACTCTAGCGTGTCCCATGTGTCCCGCCATCTTCTTGCCCTTAAGTACTCTTCCTGGATACGTGGTGGCACCGATTGACCCGGGAGCACGGTGACGGTCGGTCTGACCGTGGGTCTTGGGCCCGCCGGCAAAACCGTGTCGCTTCACCACTCCGGCAAAGCCCTTGCCCTTGGAAGACCCGGCAATACTGACGGTGTCACCGGCCTTCAAGAAGCCAACGTCTACCTTATCGCTACGCCTGGCTGCTTCATCACCCATCGAATCTGGATCAACCCTGAATTCACGCAGATGCCTGACTCTGTCTATCCCTCGAAGGTGTCCCTTCTCCGGCGAGTTAATCCGAGTTCGCTTGCCTTCCTCAGCAACGAGCCCTAGTTGGATGGCGTCGTAGCCGTCGCTGGCGCGGGTCTTCACCTGGGTTACCACTGCAGGGCCCGCCTGGATCACGGTAACCGGCACCGCTTCTCCGCTTTCGCGGAACACCCGCGTCATGCCTATCTTTCTGCCAATAATCCCTGGAGCTATCATAACAACTATAACCTAATGTCGATCTCCACTCCCGACGCCAGGTTGAGTTGACTCAGTGCGTCTATTGTCTTGGAGCTCGGTTGCAGGATATCAATCAGCCTCTTGTGAGTCCTGATCTCAAACTGCTCCCTAGAGTCCTTGTCGATGTTCGGTGAGCGAATCACGCAGAACTTCTCGATATCCGTGGGCAGGGGCACCGGGCCGACCGCAATGGCGCCGGTGCGTTCAACGGTCTCCACGATCTGCTTCACTGCCTGGTCGGCCAGTCTATGATCGAAGCTCTTGATCTTTATGCGAACCTTCTGTTCACTCATCTGCTTCTCCCCGCTCTTGCAGTAACTTGCTCAGCCAGACCCTGAGGCAACTGCTCGTAGTGATGGAACTGCATCGTATGACTCGCCCTCCCCTGACTGAGCGACCTTAGATCTCCAGCGAAACCGAACGTTTCCGCCAGAGGAACGAGACATCGTATGGTGGATGACTCATCGCGGCTCTCGATGCCTTCGATACGAGCCCTTCGGGAATTCAGGTCGCCAATTATGTCCCCGGTGAACTGATTTGGGGTAGTGATCTCCACTTCCATAACCGGCTCAAGAATGATAGGCCTGGCTTTGTCCAGGCCGTCCCTCATAGCCATGAAGGCTGCCATCCTGAACGCCACGTCTGAAGAATCGACTTCATGAAAACTGCCGTCGTACAACGTTACCTTCACATCCACCACCGGATAACCGGAAGGCCCCCCGCTCTGCAGGACCGACTTGACGCCGGCCTCCACGGAGGGAACGAATTCTCTGGGTATGGTTCCGCCCTTAATCTGTTCACGAAACTCAAATCCGCTGCCGCGCTCGCCCGGCTCGATTCGCAGCCACACATGCCCGAATTGGCCTCTACCGCCGGACTGCCGAACGAACTTACCTTCAGATTCAACTGAAACCGTGATCGTTCCCTTATAGGCGACCTGTGGTTTGCCTGCATTGACCCTCACGCCGTACTCGCGAAACACACGCTCCATCAGCACCTCGAGGTGGAGTTCACCCATGCCCGAGATCAGGGTCTGTCCGGTCTCCTGATCATGGTAGATCTTAAACGTGGGGTCCTCTACAGCGAGCTTCGCCAGCGTATCGTCGAGTCTGTCCTGGTCGGCCTTGCTCTTTGGCTCAACGGCCATCGCAAGGACAGGCTCGGCAAACCGTATCGGCTCAAAAAGAACCGGCCTCGTCGGATCACACAGGGTGTCGCCCGTCGAGGTCGTCTTGAGTCCCAGTGTAGCCACAATGGTCCCGGCCTCAGCGAGGTCGACCTCTTCACGATGGTCGGCATGCATGAAATATAGCTTCCCCAGCCTCTCCTTCTTTTCTATGCTCGAGTTCATCACCTGTGCTCCGGCTCTTATCCTGCCTGAGTACACACGCAGATAGACGAGTCTACCCATGAAGGGATCAGACACGGTCTTGAACGCCAGTGCAGAAAACGGTTCATCATCGCTCGTAGGGCGGCTGACCTCCTCTCCGGTCCTGGGATTGGTACCAAGTACGGGAGGAATATCCACGGGCGACGGAAGGTAGTCAACGATGGCATCGAGCAATGGCTCAATGCCTCTGTCCCTGAGGGCACTGCCACAGAGAACAGGGACGATGCGGTTGGCAATGGTCAACCTTCTGATAGCTGACCTTATGTCAGGCGCAGATATGTCCCGACCATCAAGGTACGCGAGCATGATCTGCTCATCAAGCTCGGCAAGGCTCTCAATCATATCCTGGCGATGCCTGGCGAGCAGAGATTCACTCACTTCTGTAGTCGAGCCGGAGCCGGATGCGCCGTCGAAGGTGATGACCCTGCCCTCAACCAGATCGATGACCCCCCGAAACTGCTTCTCGCTACCTACGGGAAGCTGTATGGCCAGCGCCTTGCTCCGCAGCCTTTCACTTATCATGGTCACAGTTCGCTGGAAATCGGCACCCAGCCTGTCCATCTTGTTTATGAAGCAGATCCTGGCTACCCCGTACTTATCTGCCTGGCGCCAAACAGCCTCCGACTGAGCTTCGACTCCGGCCACGCCGTCAAAAATGACAACACCGCCGTCCAGAACGCGCAGGCTACGCTCGACCTCGGCCGTGAAATCAACGTGCCCGGGCGTATCGATAATATTGATGCAGTGCTCATGCCACCGGCATGTCGTGGCGGCTGAACAGATCGTAATGCCCCGCTCTCTTTCCTGGTCCATCCAGTCCATCACCGCAGTTCCTGAATCAACGCTACCGATCTTATAAGTGCGGCCGGCGTGGTGGAGGATCATCTCCGTAGCTGTGGTCTTGCCAGCATCTATGTGAGCGATTATTCCTATATTCCGTATCTTGTCCAAAGGGAAAGTCCGCGACATAGGTTTGTCCTTTACTTCAAGCACTGCTTTCACCACAGCTAATCACCAACGATAGTGGGCAAAGGCCTTGTTAGCCTCCGCCATTCTGTGAATGTCCTCACGTTTCTTGATCGTGACCCCGCGCCCTTGAATAGCATCAGCCAGTTCGGATGCCAGCTTTTCTGCCATTGATCTGCCGCTACGAGCCCTCGCCGATGCGATGAGCCACCTCATGGCCAGGGCACGGCCCTGATCCTCAGGGACCTCCATAGGCACCTGGTAGGTAGCACCGCCGACACGGCGCGACTTGACCTTGACCAGTGGAGTAGCATTCTTGATCGCACGTTCCAGGGCCTCTTCCGGGTCGCTGTTCACCTGCTCACCGGCAAGTTGCAGGGCATCGTATACGATACGCTCGGCCGTGCTCTTCTGTCCTCGAACCATTAGCCTGTTGATGAACTTGGCCACGGTGACACTGTTGTGCTTAGCGTCCGGTGGCGTTACCCTTTTTACTACTCGTCTGGCTTCTCTCGGCATCTCAAATTCCCTCTACTTCGGGGCCTTAGCTCCATATCTGCTGCGACCCTGCTTGCGATTTGCGACCCCCTCGGTATCCAGTGTACCGCGGATAATGTGGTAGCGAATTCCCGGAACATCCTTGACCCTACCGCCGCGAATCAACACAACCGAGTGTTCCTGCAGATTGTGCCCCTCACCCGGTATATAGGCAGTCACTTCCATGCCATTGGTCAATCTGACACGGGCGACTTTGCGCAAAGCCGAGTTCGGTTTCTTGGGCGTAACAGTCTTAACCTGAACGCATACACCCCTCTTCTGCGGGGCTCCCTGCCCCCAGGTGACCCTGGCCTTCATCGTGTTCCGCACGTAATGGAGGGCTGGGACATCGCTCTTCTTTCCCAGTTTCTTCCGCCCTTTGCGAACAAGCTGATTTACTGTCGGCATTGTTATGCTCCCTATTCTAGGCAAGTTAAGAGCCGTCTGGCTAATCGCCGGTCTACTGTAGGAAAACTCCGTTCGGCTTCGGCCAGCCGGCCCTTACATTTCTTCAGCCTTTACCTTAAGTAGACGCCAACTCCCCAATTTAGCACAGGCCGATTATGATGTCAACTGCAACGCCTAGCACGAAACTTCTGACATACATCCTACCCCGACCGGCAGCGGGCACCCTGCCGTGCCTCTGCCTCAAGGTGGCCGGAGATCAAGCGTCGAACGGCTTCGATCCGGGAGAGGCACGTAAGACATCTGCCGCCTACCACCCAGGGCTGTCGCTTCAGCGCCCGTTGACCGGTCCCGGATCTGACTTTATGACCTCGGCGGGATATGCTAATGTATGTCCCGCCTGCCTATCCTCGCCGATCGGTATGCATCGCCCGTGGAGTCCAACCTGACATGACGAAAACAGTAGTTCAATGTGACTTCGACGGCACCATAACCGAGGAAGACGCCAGCTTCTACTTGCTTGATGCCCACGCGGAAGGAGATTGGCGACGATTGCTCCAGGAGTACAGGCAGCGCAGGATATCGGTGTGGGATTTCAACACCCGGGCCTTTTCCATGGTCAGGGCACCGAGATCGGAACTACTGAGGACCCTGAGGGACAATGTTAAGGTGCGACCCGGATTCCAGGAGTTCATCGATTACTGCATGACAAAAGGCTTGAGATTCGCAGTCGTGAGCAACGGTCTGGACTTCTATATAGAGGCCATAATGAGGAACCTGGGCCTGCAGAACATCGAGGTGCATGCAGCTGACACGCGCT
>JBLRXG010000042.1:0-8147 GCA_047920855.1 Dehalococcoidia bacterium
GCGGGCGAGGTCTTCATCACCACCACAGGCAACACGCACGTCATCGAGGAAGCTCACCTGCTTGCGATGAAGGACGGAGCCATCCTGGCCAATAGCGGCCACTTCAACGTGGAGATAAACATACCGGCTCTCGAACGCCTGGCCCGGTCAAAGAGACGGATACGTCCGTTTGCAGAAGAGTACACTCTCAGCGACGGATGTCGCATCTACCTGTTGGGAGAGGGGCGGCTGATAAACCTTGCCGCCGCCGAGGGCCACCCGGCTAGCGTGATGGACATGAGCTTTGCCAACCAGGCACTGTGCCTGGAGTATCTCACCAGGATGAAGGGACAGCTTGAGCCGGCGGTCTACGCCGTGCCTGAGGACATCGACCAGGAGGTGGGCAGACTCAAGCTCGCCTGCATGAACATAGATATTGATTCCCTGACCCGGAAGCAGCAAGAGTACCTCGCTAGCTGGGAAGAAGGGACTTAGAAAGGAGCAGAGATGACCAATAGTTTCAACCAGTCGGCCTCTTACCTGGCTACTGCCGAGTGTGTAACCGAGGGACACCCCGACAAGCTTTGCGACCGGATTTCAGATGCCATCCTCGACGCCATGCTGGCCAACGACCCGTTTGCCAGGGTGGCCTGCGAGGTCTCTGTGGCAATGGGAATGGTGATAGTCCTTGGTGAGATCACCTGCAACTGCTACGTGGAGATCCCGGAGATCGTGCGCCGGGTGGTCAAGGAGGCGGGTTATACCCGACCCGACTATGGCTTCGACTATCGAACATGCGGTGTGCTTGTCTCAGTGAAGGAACAGTCGACCGATATAGCGGCCGGGGTCGGCCAGTCGCTGGAGACAAGAACAGGCGAGGCAACCGATACCGTTCTGGATAAGACCGGCGCCGGCGACCAGGGCATGATGGTCGGCTTTGCCTGCAACGAAACCCCGGAACTCATGCCTCTACCCATCACGCTGGCACACAAGCTGTGTCAGCGCCTGGCTGCTGTGAGGAAAGACGGGATAGTGCCCTATCTGAGGCCTGACGGCAAGACCCAGGTAACGGTGGAGTACAGTCACGGCAAACCCAGGAGGATAGTCTGCATCGTCCTGGGCGCCCAGCACGACCCCGGAGTGGAGCACAGCACCATCGAGCGCGACCTTGTGGAGCAGGTGATTAAGAAGACGATTCCCGGCGATCTGCTCGATGACAGGACCGAATACTATGTCAACAGCGCCGGACAGTTTGTTATCGGCGGACCGGTCAGCGACACCGGTTTCACCGGACGGAAGATAATCGCCGATACCTACGGTAGCGCATGCGGGCACGGTGGTGGAGCCTTCTCAGGCAAGGATCCAACCAAGGTGGACCGCTCCGCCGCCTATATGGCAAGATATGTTGCCAAGAACATAGTGGCCGCCGGGCTTGCCGAGTATCTCGAGCTTCAGGTCGCCTATACCATCGGAAAGGCTCACCCCCTCTCACTGTCGGTCGAGACGTTCAGCACAGGGAAGGTCTCCGATGACGTAATCTCTGATCTCATAAACAGGCATTTCGACTTCCGCCCCGAGGCCATTATGAGGACGCTGGACCTGCGCAGGCCTATCTACCTACAGACTGCCACTTATGGCCACTTCGGCAGAGTGGACCTCGACCTGCCCTGGGAGAGAACCGACAAGTCCGAGGCTCTAAGAAGAGCGGCCGGGCTCTAGACGATCTCGATCCTCACGTCGTCCGCGTTCCTGACCTCTCTGGAGAGGTCGACCACCGCTATGGTGCGCTCACCGGTGTAGTAGCTGGAGGACGAGGAGGTGAAGATGGTGAGGCATCTCCTGTCGTACATCAACCGCGGAGCTTCCGGCTGGTGGGACCTGACAAGCAGGTTCTTGCCGAGGCGCGACATTATGTCGTCGAACCAGCCACGCCCGAACTGGGGTCTGCCGGTATGGGGATCTGCCCCCAGATCCGCTCCCCCACACTCCTGCCAGTCTCCCCAGGTCAACTGGTTCCACTCGGTGCTGCCCGGCTCTATCCGCGCAATGCTCTCGAGATCCGGCACGTCCGGGAGCCCTCCATGTACAGCGACGATGCCGTTCTGTGTGGAGACAGCAAGCGGAAGGTTACGTAAGACTTCTCCATATCGCCGCCGCAGTTCATCATCCAGCCCTTCCCAGAAACTCGCAGGCTGAAAGGACTTCACCGTGTAGCCCTCATGGTTTCCCATGAGCAGGACGAGATGATCGGGATGCTTGATCTTCTGTTCGAGCAGCACGTTGATGTTCTCCAGTGATGTCGATCCGCGATCAACGTAATCTCCGAGGAAGACCACTGTGTTGTCTGCCCGCAGGTACTTGTGCATGATCCTCTCGGTGGCCTCGATATCCCCATGAGTGTCTCCGACGAACACCGCCCTGCCCGAGTCCAGTTCTACCAGCCTGGATTCAGCGGCGAATCTCTTCTCAGCCTCGTCGAGCAGGTCTGCTATCTCTTCATCGGTCATGCCAGGAACCCGTTCGTTACCGTGGAGTATACACTCTAGCCGCCATTAATGCTGCCCGCAAGGAACAGCGCGAAGGACTGCAGTTGTCCCCAAACGAGTGCCTCTGTTATTATGGGTGCAACATGAAAGCAGGCCTCGTCTATGATCAGATCTACCTGGAACACGACACCGGTGAACACCTGGAGAATTCGCGAAGGCTAACGGCCATGATGTCCCATCTTGATAGTACCGGCACCATACAGAAGCTGAACATGCTACCGCCACGTCCGGCATCGCAGGACGAACTCGAGTTGATCCATACACCGGAGTACATATCCTACGTCAGAAGCAAGGCCGAAAGTGGCGGCGGCTGGCTTGATCCGGATACTGTAGTGAGCTACAGGTCCTACAATGCTGCCTCATGCGCCGCCGGCGGGCTCATGGTCGGCGTGAATGCAGTGATGAGAGGGGATGTCGATAGCGCCTTTGCCCTTGTCAGGCCGCCCGGACACCATGCTGTCGCCGATCGAGGGATGGGATTCTGTCTCTTCAACAACGTGGCCATAGCTGCTAAGTTCGCCTTGGAGAGCTTCAGCCTCAGCCGAGTCCTCATCGTCGACTTCGATGTGCATCATGGCAATGGCACCCAGGATGCCTTCTATGCCGACCCAAAGGTCCTCTACTTCTCAACCCACGAATACCCCTTCTACCCCGGTACAGGACGGATGCAGGAGACGGGAACCGGCGATGGTGAGGGAACTACGGTGAACATCCCCATGGCCGCCGGCTGGGGCGATGAGGAGTTGTTGCGGGCCTTCGACGAGGTTCTAATCCCGGTAGCGCGTAGATTCCAGCCCGAACTCATACTGGTTTCCGCGGGATTCGACGCTCATTGGGCGGACCACCTGGCTATGATGAGGGCGACCATTCGGGGTTTCGCCCGCATGACCATTATACTGAAGAAACTGGCCGACGAACTGTGCCAGGGACGTCTTGTCTTCACCCTGGAGGGCGGCTACAACCTGAGGGTAGGCGCCTTCTCCGTGAAGGCCATGTTCGATGTGCTTACGGGTGACACGGAGATACAGGACCCGCTGGGAGAACCATCAACTGCCAGAAAGCCCGAGGGGTTTGACGATCACATCAAGCAGATCAAGAGATTACATCTGCTGGAATAGCACACGTTCGAACAGCGGAGAGAGGTACACAGCGAACGGGATCGGCGTTCCTGAGTTGCTCACATCCACCAGCGAGGCCGACTGCGCGGGTCTGCCTGTAGACCTAACTGGTAGCAGCGTTTTCGTTGTACTCAGGCCCGATCAACTCCGGCGGCACTTCATATCCCTTCTCCCTCATCAGTTGAACGACTCCTGCGTGCAATGGCGGCATCCTGACCCTGCCCGCCATATCGTTGAGAAGGGCGAGGTCGGTCTCCAGCGGCGTCCAGCCTCCAGCCGTGGGCCAGGCTCTGGAGAACTCGGCCCACTTCTCAACCAAAGTCTTCGCCATACGGTACACAACATCCTGCCTGATAGCTGTGGTAACAAAGACGCCACTTGTGTGTCCCAACGTGTAGAACCCGGGCATGGGAAGGTGTTCTATGGCATCCTCTTCAATCCAGGTCGCAGACGTTCCTGGAGTTGCCGCCAGGGCTTGCTCCAGGTCTTCCTCCGGCCAACCCAGTATCTTGATGCCGACCTCGCTATGCAGATCCAGCATGGAGGCATCGAGCGCAACTGCAGTTGACGCCCTGACGAAGCCCGCGATCTCAAGATTCCTGGCCATCTCGATCACATCGGTGAAGCTGCCACTCACCCAGTCAGGCTCGATTCCCAGGGCCTCAAACTGGCGGCGGATGTTGAACTCCGTCACGGAGCCTGCTATTCCGGCCGAGAACCTCTTGCCGTGAAGATCATACAGCGTCTCCACCTCCCAGCCTTCCCCGTCATCCACAACCACTACGTACACATAGTTACGAGCGTAACCCGCGAGCAGTCGTAGCTCGGGCCATTCGCCGTAGGCGATATAATCGTCCATAGTAGTGCCGCTATACGCCATCGCCATGCCGTCCCAGGTAGTAGCAAAGCCCCCGGCGAACGCTCCGGCCTGCGCTTTGATAAGGTTGTCATGAGTAGCCCCGCTTTCCACCACCGTGATCTTGATGCCCGCGTTCTCGCGGTTGATTATGTTGGCCATTGTGACGGCAGCCGCATAGTGAGTGGCTGTTGCGCTGGTAGACCCGAACTCGTAGCTGCGGAATTCGTCAGGCGGGGTCGTACAGCCTGATATCGACAGGGCAGACGTGAGGACAACCGCAGTCAAAACTACCGCCCATAGCCGTATCCTTTTCACCCCTGGATCTGCCTTCTCTTCGATTACTCGCTCTGCCGGCCGTCAATGACCGGGTTCCTGCCTCCCATAAGCCCAGTCCCACCAGCGATCCGGCTCATCCGATCCCACCGGACCTCCTCTGCTAGCGGGCCTATCGTCATCCTCCGCCACGCGGCCACAGAACCCCGATCATAATAATGCCACTCAAATGTTAAGATCCTGTTAAGATCTGACCTCAAAATCCTGCTAGGATTCAACCTCCTGCCATTTACTATGTTTCCATGAAGCATCTGTTAACACGGGGAAGTCCAGCAACAACTCGCCGACTGACCGAGTCAACGCTGTTGAGCGTATGGCTCGTTTGATCTATAATTGGCCAATGCGAGCTTACGGCCCCGTCAACCTTCACCCTCTCTTGTTCCTGATAGCCCTGAATGTGACGCTCTTCGTGATTA
Organism: Dehalococcoidia bacterium; assembly: GCA_047920855.1. Lineage (GTDB taxonomy): Bacteria > Chloroflexota > Dehalococcoidia > GIF9 > AB-539-J10 > RBG-13-51-36. The sequence goes on from JBLRXG010000042.1 coordinate 5,252, forward strand.
CCCTGTTCAGACCGGACGCGATCTACCTCCTCGGGCTGAGGCCGGCACTGATTGCCGAGCAACCCTGGACTATCACCACCAACATTTTTATCCATGCCGGCTTTTCTCACATATTGTTCAACATGATAAGCTTGTTCTTCCTGGGGAGCTTCCTCCTGCGGGCGGTAGGGGAGAGGAGCTTCCTGGCGGTCTACTTCATCGGGGGGCTGGCGGGCAACATCCTGTTCATCCTTCTGGCTCATCCAGACTCGGTGGGAGTAGGAGCGTCGGGGGCGATCTATGCCCTGGCAGGGGCACTGGCTGTGATGGTTCCCAAGGCGCCGGTCCTGATATTCCCCATCCCTGTGCCCATGCCTCTCTGGGCGGCAATCACCATCTTCTTCGGCATCTCTTTCTTGTTCCCTTACATAGCATGGCAGGCGCACCTCGGAGGGTTGCTCGTGGGGCTGGCAGCCGGACTCATCTTCAGGAAGAGAAGGCGCCTGCACTATTTCTGACATGTGAGGGCAAACCGTGAGGGAAATCCGCCTGTACAGCGACGGACTCCGACTCGCAGCCGAGCTTTACCTTCCCGCAGAAGAGGGACATCACCCCGCACTATGCATCTGCCACGGCATTCCTGCCGGTCCTCCCGACCCCACCGACAGGGGCTATTCCCTGCTGGCCCGGCGCTTCCGCGATGCCGGCTTCATTACCATGATATTCAGCTTCCGGGGGGCCGGCGAGAGCCAAGGAAACCTGGATATCTTGGGCTGGACGCGTGATCTGGGGGCCGCCCTTGATTTTCTGTGCAGACTGGGCAATGTGGACAGAACCAACCTCTGCCTGCTCGGCTTCAGTGGAGGAGCGGCGGCCTCACTCTATACAGCGGCCCATGATTCCAGGGTCTCGTCGGTGGCACTCTGCGCCTGTCCCGCCGACTTCTGCTCCCTGCGCGAAAGGGAACCGACTGCAGAGGCAATACAGCGGTTTCGCGACATAGGGGTCATCCGGGATGCGGGATTCCCGGCCTCGATAGAGGAATGGGATAGAGGGTTCGGGGTCGTGACCCCCATCAACTGGATCGACAGGATCTCCCCACGGCAGCTACTCATAGTGCACGGCGACGCCGACGAACTGATACCACTGGAGCACGCACACCGGCTCTACGAAAGGGCAGGGGACCCGAAGGAGCTGCGAGTCATCCCCGGCGCTGGGCACAGGCTGCGTATCGACGAGGCCGCAATGGCCGCGGTTCTCGACTGGCTAAGAGCGAAGTGCCAGTGATTCATGTGACCTAAGTCGACCGAGCGGAGTTATCCGGGTCAACCTGGAGTCTAAGCAGCATGTTTCTGCTCCACCGTTCGAGGAGTTCAATATAGTACAGCGGCTGTTGTTCCCGGTCCTGCTGTAACTCATGCCAGTCTCTGGCGATTCGTACCACCTCCCTGTCATCCGCATCCGTCAGCTGTTCGATAATCCCATCCTTCGTCGGGACAAACCTGCCCTCGCACAGCAGCACCCACGACTGTAGAGCATAGAAGCACTGTTTGAAGGGGTAATACAGCTTGTGGACAGCCTTGCTCCAATCGTGCGGATAGAGCAGATAGTGACGGGCATGGAACAGGCTGGCGGACGCAGTCACCTGGATGTGTTCCCTGACATCGGGGGGTTCGGGCCTTTCGATGATGCCTTCGACTGTTCCATGCAGCACTCTGCATCCGTAGAAGAACGGTATCGGCTCGAAGCCGTGCAGTGCCTTCAACTCCGGCACCGAACGGAAGATGCCGCTAGCCACACGCCCGGCATCGGGCATCTCAGCAACAATCGTGCGGAACGTAGCCAGGTCCTGTAAGTCCACGCGGTCGATAACGACGGCGACATCGATGTCGCTTCCCTCCCTCGGCTCTGCTCTCGCCCAACTGCCGTGGAGACCCACGAATGTCAGCCGTTCTCCAAGAGCTACACTCAGACGACTCACGAATTCAGTCAGCCACCCATCAACCCAGGGATCCCCCATCACACGCTCGCCGCTCCTTAATATATCTTCTACCATCAACCCTTCACTATGAGCTCAGTATAGCCATGTCCCCTCTTCTGGCGCCACTTCCCTTACGCCCTAATCTAGCCACACCGCTCGGTTCACGCAGCACGGCATACCGTCTATCACGGCCGTCCGCCGGGTACATACCTGTCCCTACAGCAGCCTTTCCTCTCTGTTGAGCAGAACGACGTTGTCGGCCATCGCGTCGTAGGCATCGCTCAGGGTAAAGATGATTATCTGATAGTTGGAGGACAGCATCTTGAAGAAGTCGAGCGTGCTGGCCAGGCGCACCGGATCGAAATTCACGAACGGGTCGTCGAGTATCAGGGGCGGTTTCTTGTCGCCGAATATCAGTTTTGCCAGGGCCAGCCGGAAGGCCAGGTAGAATTCGTCGATCACCCCTCCGCTCAGTTCCTCGGGTCTGGCCCAGTCCTCCTTCTCTTCGGAGTACACCCAGAACTCCAGGTCTTCCTTGTTGACCCTCACACGCTGGTACCTGCCATTGGTGAAGAGGGAGAAGCATCTCTGTATCTCCCCCTGAAGAGCCTCGTCGGCCGACGAAAGGACTTCCAGCCTCGCTTTGCCTATGATGTCACAGGCCAGTTCGTAGACCCTCGCCTTCTTCTCCTCTCGTCTCAGCGCCTCCCTGAGGCCTTCCAGTTCTTCCTCGAGCCCCGTCTGCTCCTCGACATCGTGCTTGGCCGCCCTGATGGTAGCCATGGCATCCCTTCTGCGGTCCTCCAGTTCTTCCCTACTTGATGCCAGACTCTTGACCTTGTCCTCCAGTTCCACATACTGCTCCGGGCTCACCCTTGTCTGCTTCAGATCGTCGGTCAGCTTCTGCTCCTCCACAGCCAGATCCCTGGCCAACTC
>JBLRXG010000043.1:0-8127 GCA_047920855.1 Dehalococcoidia bacterium
ATAGGGGACAACAGGTACTTCAGCTTTGCCGACGCCGGACTGATCGACGGCTACAATACCGACTTCCTGAGCCTCAAAGAGGGGAGAAGAACCTGAGCATAGCTCACCGCGTCCTCCGTCGACTCCTGTCCCACAGCCGGCGACGGCTTCGGTGCCCTGACCCGACTGAGCGACGTCTCATGCCGGGGCCTCGCTCCGGCCGCCACAATCTGCGGCCGGAACACACAAGCTTTGCAGAATCGTGTTGAACGTGGTATCGTATTCTGTAGGATGCGAAATACCTTCTGCTTGCAGGTGAGAGATGGTTGATTTTAGACGTGGAATCATAGCCGGCGTGGCGGCCGCAGCGGTCTTCCTGATCATCTCTGTGATACTTGAGGTCACCGGTCTGGCCGATCGGTCCTGGATGTTTGTCGAGGCAGCCGGGCTTCGTATATGGTTCTACTCGACTGAACCGTTGCACGTGCTTTCAGTAATCCTCCCCCGGCTGGTTCCGGGCGTCATATTCGGGGCCGTCTTCGCCGCTCTCTACTTCTATCTGCCTCGCCGGACCGCGGTGCGGCAGGCCATGGCGGTCTCCCTGATGATCTGGGCGATAGGTCGGATGCAGCGTATGTACCACTCCCTGAGATGGCCCTGGCAGGCAGAGGGCATGGTCCCGGACACAGCATCCTACGGGACGGCGGTCATCACATACGATCTCGGGGGGATGCTGATCAGCATCGCATCCGCAGTCGCGTTCGGTGCCCTGGCAGGTGCCATATGGAACAGGCTCAAGGCCAGAGAAGCGCGGGAGCCCAGGCCGGGCAGCGCGGCGTTGCTGATCGGCTTTGCCATCGGGGTCTCGATGTGGCTGGGACCGGCCTCACGGGTGGTGGTTGATGTGGCGGTCAGGGGACCATTCTGGGAGACTCTGATGTGGTGGTGGCCCGAGCGTTTCTGGTGGCCGGGCATTCTGATCTTGTCTGCCGCCGTCCTGGGACTCGCAGGGTGGATACTCGTGCTGCTCGGCTGGAGAAGGACAAGAAGGGGTGAGACGGGGTTCAGGCGAGGCCTGGCCGGGGGGATACTCATGGCGGTCACCGGAGTTATGCTCCTGCCCGGGGTCGTCTCAATCATCGGTGCCGTGCTCAGCAGGCGGGAGCCTGAATCAGAGCCGGCCAGTGGTGCTGAGTCCGCCGCCCCATAGTTGATCTGCACACCGGGCTGAATAGGTCGTCGGACGGCGGAGAAGCCTTCTCGGCCTCGCCGGAGATCTGGCTGCTCTGGTTCTGATTCTGCCTCACGCGTTACCGGGACATGCCTACCGCCTGTACCCGGAATCCTATACAATAGGGCCACGAGACTTGCTCTTGCAATATGGCAGCCGATGATCAGTCACCAGCCTGGGTCGGCAGGCGGAAAGGGGGGTCTTTGGAAAGGATCTATGCAGGTAAGACAAAGGACGTGTATCGCAGGGATGACGGGAATCTCCTGCTCAAGTTCAAGGACGATGTCACGGGAACAGACGGAGTGTTCGATCCGGGCGCCAATACCGTGGGATTGTCGATCGAAGGGGCCGGGAGAGCTGCGCTGAGGTTGACCGAATACCTCTTCAGGAAGATCGGTGAAGCGGGCATTCCGACCCACTTCGTGGAAGCGGACGTCGATCAGAACACCATGATAGTCAAGCCTGCAACCATGTTCGGGCGGGGAGTGGAGGTCATCCTGCGATATCGGGCGATCGGCAGTTTCTACAGGCGATATGGCGATTACTGCAATGAAGGCGATCCGCTGGATGGTTATGTAGAGGTCACCCTGAAGGACGATGATAGGAACGACCCGTTGATTACGGATGAGGCTCTGGAGATGCTGGGGATCATGACGAGGGAGGAGTATCGCACGTTGGTATCATTGACCAGGCAGATAGGCGAGATCGTGAGGAGGGAGCTGTCTCAGAAGGGTCTGGAGCTATGTGACATAAAACTGGAGTTCGGCAGGGTTGGCGAGGACAATCATGTAGCCCTGATCGATGAGATCTCGGGAGGCAACATGCGCGTATACCGCGGTGCAGAGCATATCGAGCCGCTCCAACTGGAGAGGCTGGTGTTGGATGGGTGAGCTTAACACTGGATGTGCCTGCCGCGGTGTGTGAGCATCAGCGCTTGGCCCTCTGATTGCCTGCGGACAATACCGGTGTTTTCTCAAGCACTGTTCATAAGGACCATCGGTAAGCATGATGGGTAGAAGAGAGGATCATCCATGGAGGGTAAGATGGATATGAGGAAGTTCTACGACGTGACGCACCGGTACCATGTAGTGTGCAATCCGATCAGTATCGAGAAGGTTGACGAGCTACTTGGACTGCTCAGATTGAGTCCGAGATCTGCCGTGCTTGACGTTGCCTGCGGCAAAGGGGAGATGCTAGCAAGGTTGACGGAGCGATACGGGGTGTCCGGAGTCGGGGTCGACATTTCGCCATACTTCGCGGGGGATGCAAAACGGATCTTGCGGGACCGGGTGCCCGGTGCTGAGATCGAGATCGCCAACATGGACGGAGCAGATTACAGCACGGATCAGCTCTTCGATTTGACCATGTGTATTGGCGCTTCGTGGATCTACAAGGGATATCGAGGAACTCTGACTGCGCTGAAGGCTATGACGAAACCCGGCGGCCTCATTCTCGTTGGCGAGCCATTCTGGCTCAAAGAGCCGGATAGCGCTCTTCTGTCTGGCGAACCCTACACGCGCGATATGTTCGGCACCCACTATGGTAACGTGCTTAAGGGCGAAGATGAGGGCCTGTTCCCGCTGTACACGATGGTCAGCAATCACGACGATTGGGACCGGTATGAGGCGCTTCAGTGGTATGCGGCCGAGCAGTATGCCGGAGAAAACCCGGAGGACCCCGATGTGCCGCATATACTGGATCGCGTTGCAGACGCCCGAAACAGCTATCTGCAGTGGAGCCGTGATACTGTCGGCTGGGCAATGTACCTGTTTCGAAAGCCCGCCAATGTCGAGCAGTAGCTGAGCCCGGGTGAGCAACCAGCGTCTCAGTTCGTGCCGAGTTCAGACGTGCAATTGGGGCACCGCGTGGCCTTGATCGCTATGCTGCTGTAGCAGAAAGGGCATTCCCTGGTGCTCGGCGGGGGCGCTGCCTCGGCTGCCTTCTGACGTGCATGCATTTTGCCGATCGGTCGAACCACCAGGAAGAAAATGGCCGCGGCGATGATAAGGAAGCTGACCAGTGTGTTAATGAACAGCCCATAGTTGATTGTGACTGCTCCGGCTGCCCGGGCGTCGGCCAGCGTAGGATAAGGGCCTGGCACGGCTCCCTCTCTGAGCACCACGAATAGCTCGGCAAAATCCACGTTGCCGAGTGCCAGGCCTATCGGCGGCATGATGACGTCGCTCACCAGAGAGCTTATTATGGCCCCGAATGCCACACCGATGACGATACCCACAGCCATGTCCACCACATTGCCCCGCATTATGAAGTTCTTGAAGTCCTGTATCATGTGTTCCCTCCTTAAAGAGCCCTATGCGTAATATAATAGCATGGTGTTATCGTCGTTAGCGGTACGGACTGCATTCTATGCCCATACTCCCTGCAAGTCAACAGGGAGTGTCGTGGTGGGTCGCTCTACCTCCCGATTATCCTCAATCCAACCGGTGGACAAATGTGATAGAAGGCTACTGCATTCGTGTTAGTGCTGATGGATAACAGATGATGCACGGTTGATGGTTCAAGTGCCAGCTCGAGGGTCATGATGTGTGATTCATCTCGAGGCTGACTTCGAACTGTCGTCAGGCCGCTTTGCCAGGCCGGTCTGGATCGCGTCAAACCCGTACCTGGTCCGAATCTGGTCTACCGCCCTGTTCAAGTGCTCCAGCTTCGCCGTGGAGGGAGTGAACAGGCTGGCCTGCAGGCCGGCTTCGACAAGGTTGGACACGCCGATACCAATCAGCCGCACTGCCCTCCTCTCGGTTTGCAGCACCCGGTGAAGCAAAGTCGCGCCCGTCTCGAATATCTCCTGATCGGTATCGAAGCCATGTTGGAGCGTGCGGCTGCGAGTGATCGTTGAGAAATCGGCGTACCTGAGCTTCAGGGTCACGCACCTCGCCTGCTTGTCCTGCTTCCTGAGGTCGGCACCTACCCTCTCGCTTTGAGCCCACAGCGTCGCTTCCAGAAGCGAAGCGTCGCGGGTATCCTCGGCGAACGTGATCTCCCGGCTTATGGACTTTGCTTCACCTGGCGGTAGCACCTGGCTGTCGTCGATTCCGTTGGCAAGACGATGGAGCATTTCTCCCGCCGAACCGAGGCGGCCTCTCAAGGTGTGTGACGGTGTTCGAGACAGGTCGCCTATCGTGTCTATACCAAGCCCCGTCAATACCTTCGCGGCCTGCTTCCCGACACCGGGCAGCTTCTCGACGGGCAACGGCGCCAGGAAGTCGCGTTCTCCACCCGGAGGCACTTCGATGAGGCCGTCCGGTTTGGATGCATCAGAGGCAACCTTTGCGACGACTTTGCAGCTTGCGATGCCGATCGAGGCACACAGTCCCAGTTCGTCCTGCACTCGCTGCTTGAGCTTGTGTGCCATCTGTTGAATGGAGCCGTGTATGGACTCGAATCCCGTCACATCGAGATAGGCTTCGTCCATGCCCCTCGGTTCTATGCAAGGAGAGAAGTCATTGAGAATGGCCATGAACCGACGTGAGAAGTCGCCGTAGTTGCCGAAGTCGGGTTCGATGAAGACGGCGCCGGGGCACAATCGCGCAGCAGTTACCGCCGGCATGCCCGAGTGAAGACCGAAGGCTCTTGCTTCGTAGGAAGCTGTCGAGACTACTCCCCTTTGCTGAGGACTGCCACCGACTACCACGGGCTTGCCCTTGAGCTCGGGATTGAGTACCTGTTCCACCGCCACGAAGAAGGAATCAAGGTCGACATGCATAATGGTTCTTGCAGCCATGTGTTCACCCCGTGTCCTGCAGACGGTTTCATTCTAACACAGCGGCTCACGTGGAAAGGAGTGGTGCTGTCTGCTGCGGCGGACTGCGCGATATCAGGTATTGCTGGCGCGAGAACCGAAAGACTTATCGTTGACAACTCGAGACAGAGTCGTATGCTATGGATATGAGTGTCTTTGAGAGGAGGAAAGAATGAGAAAGGCAGCAGGGATTATCATGTTGGTCTTCGGCGTCTTCACTGTCGTTGGAGGGCTCATCATACTGCGACCCGGGCTTGGTGGAATGGCACAGGTATGGGTAGGCTTAGCCCTTTCAGTGCTGATCATCACAGGTGGCATCAGTGCGTTGAGAAGAAAGCCCTATCTGTGGGCCTTGGTGGGAGCCATCTCCATGCTTGTTGTTGCGACAACCAGCGCTGTTTGGGGATGGCAGGACCCCTTTTACCAGTGTTACTCCGACACTCCGAACAGGCTGCTGATGGCTGTCCGTTCTTGGGTGATCTGGGGTGGTCTTCCCGGCCTGCTGGCTCTGATATTCGTGGTGAAGCGAAAGGATGAGTTCGGGGCCTCCCCGGATGCGTAATCATGTGGTGCGAAAGCAGCCGGAGCCTGACCTGCACCGGCGTGGCGTAGCCTTTTGAGGTCGGGTTGGTTGGGCGGTGGCTACGGACGCATATCCCCTGGAGAGAAGCGGTTGCTTCACAGCTTGACGCAGAGTGGCTCTGCACGAGATGACGAATCATGACGTAATCCACGGTTATCAGCTTGTGTGTATGGTGGTGCAAGTCAACCGCAGTTGCTGAGGTGAATGTCATCCGATACGCCGGATCCCTCGGAGTTGCTCGTCTATCTATGGTATCATCTGAGGGGCAGCATTCTCACCGGGAGTTGCCGGCTTTGGGTCTGGAGTCATGGCAGGCTCAAGAAATCGGTAGTCCTGAGTATCAACCAGGAGGTAAGGGAATTGGCAGATATAGCAGTGACCAAGAAGGTGCTGGTTATCCTGGGGAGCCCGCGGCGAAACGGTAATAGCGCAGCCCTGGCGGCCAGGATTGCACGAGGGGCGGAGTCCCTCGGTGGCGAGGTGGAGACCGTGTTCCTTCAGGAACTGGATATCATCCCATGCAGGGGTTGTGATACCTGCAAGAAGCGTGACAGCAAAGGCTGTGCTATCAACGACGATATGCAGGACATCTACCTGAAGCTGATACGATCAGACGCCTGGGTGATAGCCAGCCCGGTCTACTGGTTCACGATGTCCGCTCAGACGAAGATATTCATGGATCGATGCTATGCGCTCCCTGCGTATGCTGATAATCCTTTCGCAGGCAAGCGGATTGCCATCGCGATGAGTTATGGAGATGCCGATGCGGTCAGATCCGGCTGCGTGAACGCACTGAGGACGTTCCAGGATGCCTACCGTTACACGGGGTCGAAGCTGGTGGGCATGGTCTACGGCAGCGCGGTGGGGGCGGGCGAGATAGAGAACAACGAAGTTCTCATGCGGGAAGCCGAGGAACTGGGGAAGAGGCTGGTAGCACCCAGCAGGCGCATGGCATGAGAACAAAGCCTTCCCGACGGTAGTTTCGTCTACACCAGGTCGCAGGCCTCGGGAGGCATCCAGTGCGCATCCTTGCCTTCCCACTTGACGTTACATCCAATGGGATTGGTCATCGGTACGCGTACCGGCTTTCCCGCAAGCACGTCTTCCAGGGCTCTCTCCAGGTCATTGGTCGTGATCTTAGCAGCGTCACGCGGGTTGTCAACACCGCGGCCGGTATAGACGAGCCTGCGCTTCTCGTCGAACACGAAGAAATGGGGCGTCCTGAGCGCTCCATAGGCGCGGGCGACCTCCTGACTCCTGTCGTGTGCATAAACCCACGGGAAGCTGTGTTCCTCCATGCGCTTGACCATGTGGGGGAAGTCATCTTCTCTATAGGTATTCTCGCTGTTGGAGTTGATGCCGACGAAGGCAACACCCTTATCCTTGAATCGCAGAACCGTGTTGCGGGTGACCTCGTCTGAGCCGAGCACAAATGGGCAATGATTGCATGTGAAGAACACGACCAGTACACGGGCCGTCTTGAAGTCATCGAGACTGTAGGTCTTGCCGTCGGTTGCCGGTAGCTTGAAATCGGGTGCCTTTTTGTCTATCTGCAATGTGAACATTCGCTATTCTCCTTTCTTGTTTTGGGTCTTGTAATGTGATTCGGTAGACGGCTTGCCGCCTTAAGTGTGCGAGGAAAGTGCTCAAGATACCATGATGTCCCGGTACTTTTCAAATGCCTGCTAGTATCACTCTTTCGAGCGTCTCGACTTCTCTACTCCACCGTCTGAGGAACTCAGATCGGCATGGTGACTGACGGGACCATCAAACGTTGTCCCATCCTGTGCTGTTCTCCGCTAGCCATGGACACCTTTTCGTCCTGTTATCAGCTGTGGGCGAGCGTGCTGTATAGCTGCATCGAATGGCCAAGTCACCCTGGCCATGGCCCATTTCGCACCATGGCCTGGGCATGCTGCAGTCTAAGGCAGATGACAATGGGGTTGCTAGCTTCGTGAACGTGAGTCTCTTGTAATTGAAGTGGTTAAGGGAGTAGAATGGCCTGTAAGAGGTTGATAGACTCGAGATAGCACACAGGTTCTGTCCGTGTTGCAAGGAATCGATAATCACAAGGGGGTATAGTGGAAGATCATAATGAACAGGTGAAGTATGCGGTGCTGATCGACGGCGATAACGCCCAGGCATCCTTGCTTCCCCAGATCCTGGCCGAGGTGAGCAAGATGGGGCTGATAACGGTGAAGCGGATATACGGGGACTGGACGACGACGAACATGAATAGCTGGAAGAACTCACTTCACAAGCACGCTATTCAGCCGATGCAGCAGTTCAGGTATACGGTGGGCAAGAACTCCACCGACAGCGCGATGATTATCGACGCGATGGACCTGCTGCACAGCCAGGCAGTCGGCGGTTTCTGCATCGTTGCCAGCGACAGCGACTATACTAGACTGGCGACAAGAGTCAGGGAGGAGGGGCTGATCGTCATCGGAGTGGGCGAGAGGAAGACGCCGGAGGCCTTCATCAACGCCTGCAACCAGTTCATCTACTGCGAGAACCTGGTTGCACCCAAAGCAGCGAGAAGGAAGGCGGCTAAGGAGGAGGAGAAGTCGGATG
>JBLRXG010000044.1:0-8112 GCA_047920855.1 Dehalococcoidia bacterium
AAGGCACCCCCGAAGTTACCACCCACCAGACCGCCGGTGTACCAACCCGTTCCGGTGACAACGCCGGCGGCATAGGAGGAACTCACGGTGCCTTCGTAGTTTCCTCCCACCAGGCCGCCGATCCCATCATATCCGGTAACGGTGCCGGTGGCATGGCATTCGTTCACCGCCCCACCGTAGTTTCCTCCGATGAGGCCGCCGATACCCATATCGCCAGTCACGCTGCCGCTGGCATGGCAATAGCTGATGGTGCCGGTGTTTCCACCCACCAGACCGCCCGCGCCCACTTCGGCCCCTGTTGCGGCGGTGGAATGAGAATTGCTGATGGAGCCCATACTGGCTCCTGCCAGGCCGCCGACGCCCAGGATGCCGTACACGCTACCGGTCGAATGGCAGTCACTGATGAAGCCGGCATTTGCTCCCACGAGCGCGCCAACACCCACCCCGCCGAACACATCCGCGTTGATGACGCCGACATTCTTGATGACCCCCGCCGCAACCGCGCCGAAGAGTCCCACGCCGCCTTCCACGGTGCCTTCTTCACCTAGTTCTGAGTCCACGTCAAGGGGACGGTTGATGAACAGGTCGCTGATCTCGAATTCCTGACCGTCGAACTGGCCCGTAAAGGGGTCCACCAGCTCGAAAGCCTCTTCCCATTCATCGGATAGTCCCTCCGCGACTTGCTCCGACTTCTCTACATCAACCACAGCGGTTCCGATCGGCTGCCAGCCCTTTCCGCCGTTGGCTGACGGGCTGGCGAGCGTGGCGTAGCCCGCAGTAGTGGAATCAAGGTCGTTCATGAGGATGAAGTGCTTGTCGCTGTAGCTGCGAACGGCGTCAAGCTGTGTCCAGTTCGTGATCTGATAGGGGTCGGCGGTTGTTCCGCTCCCGCCCGCAAACGGGTGCGTAACAGGACCGGTGCCATTGGTAATGCCGTTGGTGGGGCCACAACCCGCCAGTCCTGCAATCAGGACTGCCGTGATTAGCAGGATCCCCATTTTCTTTGGTACAGATGTATCTGTTAGATGATAGATTGCTTTCACGTCTTTTCTCCTCTCTATATTCGTTCCCGGGAAGATGATCAGTTGAGGGGATGGCAACTATGCCGGGGCGTGTTAGGGAGGGTGCCACAAGGATCCGCCCGTTTGAGCGAAGACAGACTGACAATCCGGATGCCGGTACATAGGGCATCACCTCCTCGATTCTGGTGGTCAGACACACTCGCTATCCGGGTGGTACTGATCCAGAAACCACTGCTCGCTGCTACTGGAGCCGCGTCATCTATCCGTGCTCAATAGGGCGACGTGTCGAACGCGTTCACCGTCGGACGGCCCTGGTTACAGAGGCAGGGTGAGTTCAGTTGCGGTAACATGGAAGATCCCTCTTGACTATCGAACTGGAACTAACATGCTCTTACTATATCTTTGGGGTAATGCCAGCATACTAAGTATCCATGGCCCTGTCAATACTTCTTGTGGGAGGGTAGGGTTGACCAGGGCTCAAAGGATGGGGCACACCGAACGCGTTTCCCGGGGGGCAGGCCTGAACAGGGTGACTGAAAAACAGATGTGGCGTTCCGAGAAGGTCAGAGTTGGTGTGTTTTGCCGCAGTGCGGGCACTGTATTCGTGTTTGGGGGAAGTTTGGTGGCACCCTTAGCTTTGTGCCGCAGTCGCATGTAACGGTCTTGTAGTCGCTCTTCTTCCACATGACATCAGAGGTCTCGCGGGCGCGGTGAACCTCGTCCGGTTCAGCCGCACCGGCACCGGCCCCGGGCGCTGCCAGCGGGACTGCGGCAGCACCCATAGCTCCGGCAGGTATGACACCCTGGCCTCCATGCACCTGGCGGTAGGCCTGATCGTAATCGTTGAACGACGCCCCGCCCATGGCTCGCAGAATGCGTATCCTCTCCGACAGGGGCGGATGGGTGCTGGTAAGGTCACTGGCCTTCAACCCTTTCTTGCGGAAGGGGTTGACTATGTACATGGGAGCTGTAGCCTGGTTGGCCGACTTCAGTTGCTGTGTCGAGGCGCCCAGCTTCTCCAGGGCCGAGGCCAGTCCCTCGGGATACCTGGTGTATAGTGCCGCCGATGCATCTGCCAGGTATTCCCTCTTTCGTGAGATGGACAGGTAGATGAGCTGCGCCATGATGGGGGCCAGTATCATGAACACGAGTGCCACGACCAGGATTATTATGTTGCCCTGTCCTCCTCCCCTCGATGAGCTTCTTCTTGACCCGGTCATGGCACCGAAGATCATGAAGCGGGAACCGTACCAGGCCAGTATCACGATGGTACCGAGCAGCACGGCGCACATGGCCATCAGTAGCACATCCCGGTTCTTGACGTGGGAGATCTCGTGGGCGATCACCCCCTGTAGCTCATCGCGGTTCAGCTTCTGAAGCAGGCCGGATGTGATGGCCACCGATGCCCGTTTCGGGTCGCGGCCGATGGCAAAGGCATTCAGGGCCGGGTCATCGATTATGTACACGTCGGGCATCTTCTCCAGCCCCGATGCGATCTTCATCTCCTCGACGACGTTGTAGAGGCGCGGGTGGTCGTCAGGCCCGATCTTCCTGGCCCCGGACATCCTGATGAGGATGCTGTCGCCCTGAAAGTAGGCGACGAGGCTCATGATCGCCCACAGCATGATGGCTATGATGAGGCCGGCGATTGCACTGTCGAAGAAGTACAGGCCCAGGAAATAGCCGATAAGGATCAGCAGTGCCCCCATACCTATGGTGAGCACCACCGATCTTATCTGGTTAGACCTTATCTGTTCCCACACGGTTGAAGCGTATTACTAACTGAAGCTGACCTTGGGCGCTTCCCTCTCGGCTGCAAGAGTGACCTCGAAGAAGGAGTCCTCCTTGAATCCCATCATACGGGCAACGATGTTGGAGGGAAACACGTGGGTCTTGTTGTTGTATCTCAGCACCGAGTCGTTATAGAACTGGCGTGAGAAGCCTATCTTGTTCTCGGTCGAGGTCAACTCCTCCTGGAGCGCGAGGAAGTTCTGGTTTGCCTTGAGGTCGGGGTAGTTCTCCACGACCGCCAGCAGGCGGGACAGGACAGAGCTAAGCTCGCCTTCGACCTTGGCCCTCTCAGCTGCCCCTGCCCCGGACATCCCCTGGGCGAGATTGCGCGCCTTGGTCACCGCTTCAAGGGTCTCGCGCTCGTGTTTCATGTAGCCCTTGGCCGTCTCTACCAGGTTGGGGATCAGATCATAACGTCGCTTCAACTGGACGTCGATCTGCGCCCATGCGTTCTTCACCTGGTTGCGCAGCCTGACCAGACCGTTATAGTTACCTATGAACATGATGACAAGGATTACCACGATGATTCCGATGACTATGCCTGGTATCATACTTACCTCCTTAGCTTAACTAATGCTCACTCTGCCGTTGAGCACACCTTCCGAAGAGGCCTGCCCATCTAACGTCCCCACTGGCGTCATAACAAGCGGGGCCGACCTATCCAATCGTTACGTCAACTTTCCTGCTGACGTCAAGTCCCCGAGGTACGTCGAGCTTGGCCAGCAGATACCACTTGACCCGCTGAGATGGAAGCCTTCCCGTTAGCGCTGCCGCTGTCTGTGCCACCTTCATGGCCTGTCCCATCTTGCCCTCGACCTCCTGCATTCCGGGACTCACACTCAGGATATCGGCCGGTATCTTCATCTCGAAGTGGTACTCCTGCCCGGGGCCGTATTCCTTCTCGCCATCCAGTTGCTGCTTGAAATCATAGACGCGTGCGCGCTGCTGCTGAGTGTTGATGGACGTCTGTCCGCCGCCCATCCCCACGCTCGTCTGTGTTGTTATCCTCTCTCCGATCAACGATACGCTTGCCTCTCGCGCCCTGACGGGCTTCTTCAGGGCGAGGATGACGTCGCCCGAGATGATATCTCCCGGCGCATAGTGGGTCTTCTGGATCCTGACCTCTACCTTTCCTCTGCCAAACATTGCTCCTCCTTGTCCCCTTGCGGGGATACTGTGAATCTACCTCACCAGAGAAATACAATACTACTACGTCCGGGTCGTGATTTCAATGGGCTGGTGGTGCCAAGCAATCCAGCAACGACCTGTCAGTCTGGTTGTGTCGTACATAATAGTATCCTGTCAGGAACGGAGGCTCTGTCTACCGCTCTGCCGTCTGCTGCGGGGCTTCGAACACCTCCTCCAGGAAACTCAGAACCCGCTCCCTGGAATCATCTTTGGAAAGGTGCTTGCCGGCCAGGTGTCTTATCAACTGGCTGACCTCGCCGCCGTCGAACCACAGTCCGTGTTCATCACGGCATATGTCTATGAGTATGCCCGGCTCCTGGCCGATACTCGTCTTCTTCATCTTGTGTCCGCAGATGGGGCAGTCGCGTTTCTTCTCCGGGGAGACCGCTTCCGTGGATTCGAGAATGTCATCCAGCAGGGCCTTGGCCTCTTCGAACGTGTGTGATTCGAGCAGGAGCTCGAGCTCTCCCTCATCCAGCCATACACCCTTGCAGCTATTGCAGTAGTCGAGTTCAACGTCGCGATACTCGACTACCAGCATGGCTTCATCGCAAACAGGGCATATCATCTCTCTATTACCTCGCTCGAATATTCCTGCCAATAGTGTAGATGGGAGAGGTAAGAGTGTCAAGATCATCGTGCACGAGACTCCTCTAGGGGCAGGCGGACGGATCTGCGGGCTGAAGTCCCGGGTATCCATTCGTATACCGGCATCTCGTGGGCCGCAGTGCAGGATTCGGGGCCTCTATGCGGGAGAGGCTGAAGTGGTGATTATCGCCGGCAGACCGGGTCTGTTACTGCCAACGGCTGGAAAAGGTGCTATAATTGGCCCAACGCTAAGGCTATAGGGATCACGGTGAGAAGGATTGCCATGAGAAGCGGGATGAAGAAGAAGATAGTGCTCATCGGCCTGGTGGCCGTCTGCATCGTCCTCGGTGTGCTGTGCTACAAGGCATGGTTTGCCGCGTTCTTCATCACCAAGTTCCTCAGCGGTCGTAGAGCAGGCCACCAGGGAATAGTGCGGTCTGTCATAATCCCCTGGCGCAGTTACCATCTCCATATGCACCACTGGTTGCTTGCACTGGTCGTGGGAGGCGTATTCCTGGCGAAGGGTTTCTACCTCGTAACGCCGCAGATCTTCTACGGTGTTCTCGCTGCAGCGGTCTTCCAGGGGATCTACTGCTACGAAGACTGGCATCACATCATTAAGAGGAAGGTAGTTCTACCGGTCCTGAAGTGTGATCTGCCACTGCTCTCCCCGGACGAGACTCCGGAAGCCGGGGTCTGCGCTGCGTCCGGCTGAGGTGTCTTGAGCGGTGTCCGGGCCTCGACCGGGTATTGACATTTCGAGGCCCTTTCATGATAATCGAGATGAAAGCTACGGCTTATCATGCAGCAAAGGAGGTGTGTGGAATGCCCAGAATAGCCGGATTATGGATGGGGATAGTAGCGGTTGTTGTCGGAATACTGATCATAGCCTTTCCCGACCTCATAAGATGGGTACTGGGGCTCGCCTTCATTATCATGGGGCTGATGGCCATCATACCCTCCGTGAAGAGATAGCTTCGGGTGGCTGATCAGCTGCCGGAGATGCCCCGGCCGGGTCATGGGCGACCGGTCACTCGATAGACCGTCTTGGTCGCACGTGAAGGCGCAGTCCCTCCATATCCATGACGGTGACCTCCTCGCCCACCTCGGCCCTTTCACCTTCGAGCAGTATCGCCGTCCAGGTTTCGCCCTTGAGCCTCACAGTGCCCTGAGGGTCGAGGGGGGTCAGCACCTTGCCCACGCCTCCGATTGGAGAAGGCAGCCCCGGCGTCTCCGGCGTCTTCAGGGCGCGGGTGACCAGGACAAATCTGAACACTGCGAAAGACCCCCATGCCACCATGGCCAGTACAAGCACGAAGAGCGGCAAGTCTACATCGAATTGAGGCAGACCCCAGCGCCAGATGGCGTATAGCGCCAAGAGTTCCAGCACGAGCCTGATGATACCTATGGTCAGCCGTGCCGGCAGGCTAGTACCGGGCCGTGCAGGCCTCTCAGGGGCGGTGATATGTTTCAACTCCGCTATGGTAAGTGCCCGACTCCCAACCTGTCAAGCTGTGGCGGACTGTGTAGCGGAGTTGAATAATCTGGCCGGGACGCCGCAGGACTCTCGATGGTCAGCGCATTCCAGACTGCATTAGGGGCCTTCGTTTTGCAGAATCGCCTTCTACTTGCATCCGCCTTTCTTACCTCCACTCTTGGCTCCTTGCCCCTTTCGAGTGCCCCTCTGACCTCTTCCGCCTGCTGCCTGACCGCGCCCGTCCCGCGGCCCGCTTCCGGCCGGTCCAGTCCCGTCTTTCTTTGGCATGCTTCCCGCCTTCCTTTCAGTCAGTGTTCTTGCGTTGATTCGCCTCAAACTCTAACGCTCTTGCTTGCACCTCATCACATTCAAGTGCGGGACTAACAACTAATTCTTATCTTCTTCGTCGCACCGCCCAGAAGATCAGCAAGATGACTCCAATCACAAGCAGAACCCAGAGGAAGGGGCCTGCTATGAAGCCGATAAGTAGTCCCAGCAGCCACAAGACCAGGATGATAATCGCGATAAGCCAGAGAAAACCAAGCATATGAACCTCCCTTCGGTTATTGGCGCTACTCAGTCAGCACGCCCCGGGTCATCTCTACCTGAGGTAAGCTATGATAGCCATTACGCCAATGATGATAAGGTAGATACCGATCAAGTAGTTCAGTATCTTGGGGAAGATCATGACAATAACGCCGAAGATAAGGCTTGCTATCCCCATATAGAGACCTAGAGTTGGAAATCCGATTGCTGGCATTGAATCTTACCTCCTTTCTTAAGATATGGGTCATGGTCCTGTCATTTCTTGCCTAAGAGCGTGAGAACGCCCCAGATTATCAGGAAGATACCGACTATCCACGCCAGTAAATGAGGGAATATGAGTATGAGTACACCGGCCACGATCGCTATGACACCTAAAACTACTTTGCTTAGACCAAACATGCTGGCCTCCTTTGCGTTCGGGAAGTCTCGGTCATGTTAACATTCTATCATCCTTCTTGCGATTGTCAATAGGTAGTGGTTTGTGGGGGGGCCGGGACAACTATGCAGCTAAGGAGCAACCGGCATGCCACTCTGCAACTGAGTAACATCTCAGCGAGATGGTCAACTCCGATATCGCATCTGTATGCAGTCAGCGCTGAATGTGGATGTTACGCTCGGCCTTTTCGAGACAATTGACCCCGGGTCCCAACCTGTCTGCTGCCAAAGGAGTCGTTCGATGGCACAAGGATTGGGATGCGAACCTGTCAAGTCAGGAGGGACGCCTCCAGTAGGTGCGGAACAGGGCCGCTGCCTAACCCAGCCGGGCTACAAGGACCTCGCCATTCTCTGTGACGACGGTCATTGTCCGCCGGCAGTTGGGGCATGTAAGCGGTCCGCTGTAGTTAGCCTTAGATGCGTCTACAGGTATCGTCTTGCCACACCCCAGGCAGAGGACTCCCGATGGACTCGAAGGACTCTGTGAACCGGCCTGGTGCTGCTGCTTATGTCTGGCCAGTTCTTCTATTGTGCTGAACTCAATGTCACAGGCAAAACACTTATAACGCATCTTCCTCCTTCAGGGCACTCGGGCGATCTCGGAACGACCTTTGATAAGTCTATTTCGCTCGATTATAGCACGGTAGTCCCGTGAGACGAACAAAGCGGCCCCTAACTTGACATAACGATGCCGTGCGCATAACCGGGGCTGGCTGGTTGCCGTTGAAGGTGATCCTCCCGCTATCGGCCGTTCCGCCCTCGTTCGCCCCGGCGTGGCCTCCACACTGCTCGATCATGAAAGCAGGATGCGGGCGTCGACCACGATACACCCCTTGCCCTGCTCCTGGGCTTTCACCGGGTTGAGGTCCATCTCGGCTATCTGGGGGAGGTCTTCGACCATGGCGGATACCCGCAGAAGCACGTCTTCGATGGCCTTGACATCCGACGGCTTCGAACCGCGCCAGCCACCAAGCAGTTGGTGTGCCTTGACCGAGCGCACCATGTCATGGACGTCGATGTCGGTCAGCGGGTGTATCCGAAACGTGATATCCTTGAAGAACTCGG
>JBLRXG010000045.1:0-8086 GCA_047920855.1 Dehalococcoidia bacterium
GCCTCGGGTTTGGCTCACATGAGGAATGGCTCTCACGGTTGGGGCGCAGTATGGTGGGCATACATCTGCACGACGTAACCGGCATTTCCGATCACCATGCCCCGGGAGCGGGCGAAGTGGACTGGGATGCGATAGCACGACACCTGCCTGCACAGGCGATCAAGGTCTGTGAGATCGGTGAGTGGAACTGCGGAGATCGACTACGCGGGGTAGTCGGCTTCCTGCAGAAGTCAGGGATACTGGGCTAGCTCATAAGGCAACATGGATTTACCGGGCGTTCGACGGAAGCTGGCACACAAGATCACCTCTCCCATCGTCGGGACTCTCAGTAAGCTGGGGGTAACCCCCAACACACTTACCTTCATCAACCTGGGGCTGAACATACTCGCCGGCTACGTGATTTCCATGGGGCATTTTCTGATCGGAGGAATCCTGGTCCTAATTTCAGGACTATGCGATATTCTTGACGGAGCCGTGGCCCGCCTGACGGGACGGAGCACGAAGTTCGGGGCTATACTGGACTCGACAGTTGATCGCATCGCTGAAGCAGCAGTCCTCTGCGGTCTGCTGCTCTGGTATATTCAGGACGGGCCGCAGGAAAACAGACTAGCGATCGTACTCGTGTTCATTGTGCTGGTTGGCTCGTTTCTGGTCAGCTATGTAAAGGCCAGGGCGGAAGGGGTAGGCTGGCAATGCCAAGTCGGCTTGTTTACCAGAGCAGAACGGGTTATAGTATTGGCGTTAGGCTTGCTTATAGACCAGGTATTCATCGCCCTGTGTATTCTGTCGGTCTTCGTTTCCTTCACCGTGGTACAGAGGCTGGTCCACCTATGGAGGCAAGCACGGACTGGAGGTGATTAGTTGGCTGTCATAACGGTTGTGGGAGGCCAATGGGGCGACGAGGGTAAAGGGAAGATCGTTGATCTCCTGGCTGAGAAGGCGAGCATGGTAGTTCGTTTCTCGGGAGGAGACAACGCCGGTCACACTGTGATCAACCCTCAGGGCGAATTCAAGCTGCATCTAATTCCTTCGGGCATCTTCTACCCCCGGGTCATCTGCATCATCGGCAATGGAGTCGCCGTCAACCCGGCAGTGCTTCTCAGTGAAATCAAGGAACTGAAGGAGCACGGCGTAGATACAGGTCGCCTGTACATAAGCGACCGCGCCCACCTGATTATGCCGTACCATACTCTTCTGGATGAACTGGAAGAGGAACGACGGAACAAGGGAGCGCTCGGCACTACACGCAAGGGGATCGGCCCCGTCTTCTCGGACAAGGCAGCGCGCCTGGGGATTCGTGCTGGAGATCTGCTGGATGCGGATGTATTCCAGGCCCGCCTCGGTGCAGCTCTCGAGTTCAAGAACATGGTCCTAACGAAGGTATACGGGGTCTCACCGCTTTCGCTGGAGGAAACGTGTGACCAGTACACACTATACGGGGAACAACTGGCTCCTCTTATCAAGGATACCACCCCCGTGATTCGTGAGGCTGTGAGAAGAGGAGATCCGATATTGCTGGAGGGCGCCCAGGGGGCCTTGCTCGACCCCGACTTCGGCACCTACCCCTTTGTGACCTCCTCTTCCCCACTGGCGGGGGCGAGCTGTATCGGAGCAGGTCTGGGCCCGAGAGAGATCGACCGTGTAATGGGTGTGTTCAAGGCATACAACACTAGAGTCGGAGCGGGACCTATGCCAACCGAGTTGCATGATGAAACAGGTAGCCTGATAAGGGAGAAGGCCCGCGAGTACGGTACCACTACCGGAAGACCGAGAAGGTGCGGCTGGTTCGATGCCGTTGCCGGCCGTTTCAGTGTTGAGATAAACGGCCTTACCGACATAGCACTAACTCATCTGGACATCTACGACGGTTTTCCTGCGATCAAGATCTGCACTGCGTACAGACACAACGGCCGCATTCTGACTTCCTTCCCGAGCGATCAGGCGATCCTGGAGAAGTGCCAACCGGTCTATGAGGAATTGGACGGCTGGCACGAGTCGATAAGCCAGACCCGTGACTTAGAAGGACTGCCTGCTGCTGCCCGCAACTACCTGTCCCGTCTTGAAGCGCTCCTGTCCTGCCCGGTCAGTCTTGTTTCGGTAGGTGCAGACCGGAAGCAGATGATACCGATGAAGGCTATGAGCCCCTGGCAGTAGGTGTTTCGTCCTGCAGTCATGCGGGCTTGCTGAGATACTCAGGCGCGGTCATCCCGGACCCAACGGGTGCAGGATACATTCATCTATCCGACAGGCGCGGATGAAGATCAGCGTAGCCTCCCGTCATGGCGACGGTCGGTCAAACCGGGACGACTCTCCATTCAGTCATGGAGGCTTGCCACGCTGTTATCCAGGCGTATCCAACCCCTCGCGACCCCCTCCTCAGCGATCTGAACAGCGTTCAGGGCTGTCCCCTTTCGCAGGTTGTCGGCCACTATCCACATCACCAGCCCATTGGGATGAGAAACATCCTTTCTGATTCGGCCAACAAAGACATGCTCCGACCCGCTGGCAGCCCATGGTTGCGGGTAGAAGCTGACGCTCGGATCATCAAGTACCCTGACCCCGGGGGCATGCGCGAGAATCCTCCTCGCCTCATCCGCGGTAATGGGAGAAGTGAACTCGACGTTGACTGCCTCACTGTGGCCGAAGTAGACAGGCACCCGGACACACGTGGCCGAAACCGCGATGTCCTCAGTATGCAGTATCTTCCGAGTCTCTTCGAGTATTCTCTGCTCTTCCCTGGTATAGCCACTATCCAGGAAGACGTCGATCTCCGGCAGCACATTGAAGGCTATCTGATGCGAGTAGACATGCGGGCAGATGCGACGCCCTTCCAGTACCAACCGCGACTGGTTCGTCAGTTCCTGCAAAGCAGCAGCACCGCTGCTCGAGACCGACTGGTATGTACTGACCACGATCCGCCTAATAGGGTTAACCTCATGCAGAGGATGGAGCGCTACCACCGTCTGTATTGTAGAGCAGCTGGGACTGGCGATAATCCCTTTATGCCGTCCTATGTCCTCAGGATTCACCTCCGGGACCACGAGAGGAACCGACGGATCCATCCTGAAGGCAGGGCTGTTATCGATGACAACCGCTCCCGCTTCGGCTGCTGAAGGTGCCAGTCTACGGCTGACACTGGTGCCGGCGGAGAAGAAGGCTACGTCAACATCTCGAAAAGCCTCCGGCCTTGCCTCCTTGATCTCAATCCTGTGATGGTTGAAGAACAGTTTGACATCAGAAGCAGTATCGGGCGTAAGCATCTGCACCGAAGCTATCGGGAGACCGCGCTGCTCAAGTGCCCTGATGAACTCCTGCTCGGCAATCCCAGCAGAGCCGACAATAGCGATGTTAAATCCTTCCATGGCCTCTTCACTCAGGATCCAGCAAGCCTTCAAGCCCGCAGGTAAGCCCTTTCTGTCTTGTCACTTCCCTGATCGCCAGAAGAACGCCCGGCAGGTAACACTGCCAGTTGATCGCGTTGTGACGCATACTCAGTATTTCGCCCGCTCCGCTGAAGATCACCTCCTGCCCCGCCAGGAAGCCAGGCAACCGCACACTATGAATGCCTATGCCGTCGATGTTCCCTCCCCGGGTCTTACCGACTGTCTCTTGCCCAGTTTCAGGATACTCAAACGGCTTGCCGTGCCCGTCCAGCATAGCTCTGGCAGTCGCGATTGCAGTCCCCGAAGGAGCATCGACTTTCTTGTTGTGGTGCATCTCGACGATCTCGGCATAATTGAAGAATCTCGCAGCATATCTCGACAGGTGCACCAGAAGTGCTGCCCCGAGCGAGAAATCCGATGCAACTATAGCGCCGACACCATTGTCCTTGCATAGCTGCTCGATCTCTTTCAGATCATCGCCTGAAAGCCCGGTGGTACCTATGACCATACTGACTTTCTGCTTGATAGCCGTGCGAGCAGCCGTTATCGAGGCCTCAGGGTTGGTAAAGTCGACCACCACGTCGGCGTTACAGCTTTTCAAGAGAGCCCCCAGATCGGAGGAAAACGGGACTAGCTCCGGGGTCTCTGCCAAAGGGAGGTACTGCTGAGTTACTTCTCTCTCCACCGCACCAACCGCCTTCATCCCCGGTTCCCGAACCACCGCCTTCGTTATCTCCTGTCCCATCCTCCCCAGAGCACCATTAACGACCACTCTCACAATCTCCATGCGATACCCTCCAGCTACGGAGCAGCTTATCTGTTGTGGCTGCCGCGCTGCTCGCCCCTGCCGTGAGGACGAGCAGGCCGCCTACTCTGATGCCTGGGAGCCGAGGCATCCTGGACCTTGGCTCCAGGGAGTCGGGAAAGCCCCTCGAATACCGCTTTGCGGGACAGGTTAATCCTGCCGGAGTGGTCGATTCCGATGACCTTCACCATGACCTCATCTCCGATCTTGACCACATCCTCGACTTCGGGCACACGGTAGTTGGCAAGCTCGCTGATATGAACCAGTCCTTCTTTCCCGGGCAGGATCTCCACCATAGCACCGAAGTTGAACACCCTGGTCACCTTACCTGTGAAGACCTCCCCCTGCTCGACCTCTCGCGTCAGATCTTCTATCATCTTGATAGCCCTCTGAGCCGCCTCCTCACTCGATGACCCGACGATCACCGTACCGTCGTTATTCACTTCTATCGTTGTCTTTGTTTCCTCTATGATAGACCTGATGACCTTGCCACCGGGACCGATCACAGCCCCGATCTTGCCGGGGTCAATCTTCATCTCATACATCCTGGGGGCGTAGGGACTCAGCCGGGAGCGACTCACACTGATCACAAGGCCCATCTTGTCCAGTATGTGCAATCGTGCTTCGCGAGCCTGAGCCAGGGCCTGACCCAGTATGCCGTAATCCACCTCTTGAAGCTTTATGTCGAGTTGCAGGGCTGTTAACCCTCGAGCCGTGCCGGCGACCTTGAAGTCCATATCGCCGTAGGCATCTTCCGTCCCCACGATGTCCGTCAGGATCACAGGATCCCCACCCTCTCCTGAAACAAGACCCATGGCTATACCCGCAACGGGTGCCTTGACTGGTACCCCGGCATCCATCAGAGAGAGCGTCGAGGCACAGACACTGGCCATGGATGTGCTGCCATGCGAACTGAGCACCTCAGAGACCAGACGTATGGTGTAGGGGAATTCCTCCTCAGAGGGCAAAATCGGTGCAATAGCCCGCTCCACCAGAGCGCCATGCCCGATCTCTCGCCTTCCCGTGGCTCCCATACGTCTTACCTCCCCCACTGAGAAGGGGGGGAAGTTGTAGTGATGCATGAAACGCTTGGTCTCCTCCAGCCCCAAGCCGTCCAGCAACTGCTCCCGGCCTGTGGATCCCAGGGTAGTTATGGTCAGGACCTGTGTTTCGCCGCGGGAGAACAGCCCTGAGCCATGCGTACGGGGAAGCATGCCGACTTCACAGCTAATCGGACGAATCTCCTCTGGCCGACGGCCGTCAAGATGCAGCCGTGTACTCAGTATCTTCCCCCTCACAGTATCTCTGAGCCGGGCCTCAAAGGCAGAGTTGATCTCACTTTCGGCGAAGGATTCCGCTAGCTTGTCCTTCACCTCTCTCTTGAGTGCAGACAGCGCCCTCTCTCTCTGCTGCTTTTCCGGCTCCTTCATAATATCGCTGAGCCTATCGCCAAGTACGGAAGCAACCTGAGCGGCCAGCTCAGGAGCGTGTTCCTTTGGCTTGACCTCGGCCTTTGCTTTGCCGTAAGCTCGCCCCATCTCTTCCTGAAGCTCTATGATCTCCAGATTGGCCTGGTGGCCCAGCCTGATGGCCTCCAGCATTATCTCTTCTGAGACCTCTCTAGCATTCGCCTCGACCATGACAACATCCTTGCCTGTACTGGCAACGACCAGGTCGAGCAAGCTATCCTCCATCTGGGGCAGCGTGGGGTTCACCACCAGGGCATTGTCTATGTAGCCAACGTGCACGGCAGATACGGGGCCGAGGAACGGGATGTCAGACAATGTCAGGGCTGCTGACGCGCCAATAAGCGCACACACGTCGGGGTCATTCTCCTGGTCGACGGAGAGCACTGTGGCCACAACCTGAACGTCGAAGTGATATCCTTTTGGGAAGAGAGGTCGCAGGGAGCGATCGATAAGCCGGCCGGTGATAACCGCTTCCTCGGTAGGCCGTCCTTCGCGCCTGATGAAGCTACCCGGAATCTTGCCGGCTGCATACAGCCTCTCTTCATAATCTACTGTCAGAGGCAGAAAATCTATGCCCTCCCGCGGTTCGTGGCTTGAGCAGGCAGTCACCAACACGATTGTGCTACCATATCTAACAGCTACGGCCCCGCCGGCCTGCTGGGCGAACTTGCCAGCCTGGATGCTCAGCACCCTGCCGGCCAATGAATGTTCACCAACGCCGGGCATACTACCTCCTCAGTCCCAGCCTGGAAACAAGAGCACTATGTCGCTCGGTATTCGTCCGGCTCAGATACGCCAGAAAACGCCTTTGCCTTCCTATCACCCGTTGAAGCTTATGCCTGGTATGTCGATCCTGCGGATACAGCCTGAGATGCTCGGTCAGACGGCTGATCCTCTCGGTCAGCAATGCCACCTGGACCTCAACCGACCCCGTATCACCTTCCTTGAGTCTGTACTGGGTGATGATCTCCCCCTTCTTTTCCTTGTCCACTCTGATATACTCCCTCACTTATTTTTCAATGCCGTATATGATAGCACGCCCACCAACTATTGTATAGGAATTGACCAGTGGCTCAAGATGCTCTACAATTGCCCCGTAAAGACAACTTTTATGCATGAAAGTTGTGGCGTGTTCGGGATCTATGCCTCAGGCGTAAACGTAGCTCAGACTACCTTTTTCGCCCTCTTCGCCCTACAGCATCGCGGTCAGGAGAGCGCCGGCATTGCTGTTACCGATGGCGATGGCATAAAGCTACATACCCGGATGGGGCTTGTCTCACAGGCATTCACTGAGAATGACCTGGCATTGCTCCAGGGTCATATCGCCATCGGCCATAACCGCTACTCCACAACGGGTTCAAGCACACCCGTAAATGCCCAGCCGGTTATCGCGAGGTCAGGAGGTCTAACCATTGCCCTTGCACACAACGGCAATATCATCAACTCGAAGCAGCTCCACGACGAGCTTGAGAATCGGGGCTTTCACTTCCATACCGGTACCGACTCTGAGGTCATAGCTAACCTCATTCTGGCTTCACCAGGCCACAACTGGCAGACGAGAATAGAGCATGCCATGCATCGCCTCAAGGGAGCATACTCCCTGGTGATTCTGACTGAAGATAGCCTGATCGGCGTTCGCGACTCGTTTGGCGTACGCCCTCTGTGCATCGGAACGATAGACAACGGATGGAGTATCGCCTCGGAGAGCTGCGCACTGGACCATATAGGTGCTCAGTTCGTAAGAGAGGTCGCTCCCGGTGAGATCGTGGTGGTTGACAGTCACGGAGTCACGAGTTTCGGGAAGAGAGACGGCAAGAGAGCCATTTGCATCTTCGAGTATATCTACTTCGCCCGCCCGGACAGCATAATCCAGGGCAAACTGCTCTACCCGGCAAGGGAAGCTATGGGCAGGGCACTTGCTCATGAGTACCCGGTTGATGCCGACCTTGTTATGGGCATCCCCGATTCCGCTACAGCAGCGGGCATCGCCTACTCGAATGCCTCCGGCATTCCCTATTGCGAAGGGCTGCTCAAGAACCGTTACGTAGGACGGACCTTCATTGCGCCCGACCAGAGGCTACGAGAACTGGGAGTCCAGCTGAAATTCAACCCTCTTTCGCAGGTGATAGCCGGGAAGAGGCTGGTGGTCGTCGATGACAGCATCGTTCGAGGCACCACCACTCCCAAGATAGTCAGCATGCTCAGAAAGGCAGGAGCAGCCGAGGTTCACCTTCGCATTTGTGCACCGCCCATACGCTACCCCTGCTTCTTTGGAGTGGATACAGCCCCCAGATGGCAGCTTATAGCCGCAAGGATGAACGTCCCGCAGATAAGGGAGTACGTTGATGCCGACTCCCTCGGGTACCTCAGTCTCGACGGACTGGTGGGAGCGGTGGATCTGCCCAAGAACATCTTCTGTCTCGCCTGCA